>JBLMVP010000373.1:0-2948 GCA_050256755.1 Sphingobacteriales bacterium
TGTCTCTGTCCATGCTTGCAGTACATTTCCAAACAATTTAACTGCATCTTCTTCAACATCCACATCATCTTTCTGCAGCGGGACAATTCTTTTGCCTACCAATTTATTTAACTGCCCATCCACATCTTCCCCAGCTTTACAATAAAGAGGATAAGAAGTATCTCCCAATGCCAGCACCCCATATTTTAATTGAGGAATTTTAAACCCATTGTTATGAATATGGTCGTAAAATTTTTTAGCGGCAGTTGGTGGCTCACCCTCTCCATGTGTACTTAATACAGTAAAAAAATATTCTTCTTTGGGTAAATCTGCCAAACGGTATTGCTCAAGACTTACCAGTTTGGCTGCTATACCGTGCTTCTTTGCTTTAACTGCAAACTCAGTAGCTATTTTTTTAGAGTTCCCTGTTTCTGTTCCGTAAGCAATAGTGATTTTCTTTACAGATGCTGATGCAGCAACGGCCGCTTGTTCGTGGATATGTCCATTATTGATTAGGCCGGAGAGGTATCCATTCATCCATATCAATTCTTCTTTAGTAGAATTTTGAACGAGATCCAGAATTATTTTCAGTTTAGGCTCTGCTAACATTTTTCAGTTGATTCGGTTGTTTGATTTTATTTTCTAAAGGTGTAACGGGTTTAAAATAATATTCCTTACTTCCGCTGTTGGTAATCCAGTTAAACTGCTCATGCAAAGCCACAACTTTACCAATTATTACAAGCGAAGGAGAAACAAAACTTTGTCCACCAATTTTTTTTGCGTAATCATGAATAGCTGCTTCGTAAACATTCTGCAATGGAGTTGTTGCCTGCTCAATCACTGCAATATGTTTGTCTTTACCGATTCCAAACTGGATTAATTTATTTACTGCTTTATCCAGTGTTTCAGCAGACATGTAAAAGACCAAGGTATCAGATGTTCTGGCTAACTCACTCCAATATTCATCACTTACTATTTCTGATTTATAATAAGTAAGAAAGCGAACAGCAGTTGAGTAACCACGGGCTGTTAATGGAATACCTGAATAAGCAGCTGCTCCTAATGCGGCTGTTACACCGGGCACTACTTCAAATGGGATTTTATTTTCTTTTAAAGTTTCAAATTCGTCCAATATATTGGAGAAAATAGAAATATCACCACCCTTTAACCGCACTACATACAAACCTTCCTGTGCATATTTTACCAGTAAATCATTGATATCTTCTTGCGGAGTAGAATTTCCCTTACGGCATTGCTTGCCAACATAAATAACTTTTGCATTGCTGTTAACATATCTTCTCAATATTTCATCACTTACCAAACGGTCAGTCAACACAACATCTGCCTGCTGCAAATGCTGAACAGCTTTTACAGTAATCAAATCCGGGTCGCCCGGACCTGCACCTACCAGAATTACTTTTCCTGTTTTATGCTGATTGGTCATGTACAAATTATTTATTGAAATAACACTGCTGCTACTGTGCTGTTACTTGTTTCATCAACCAGTATCGCACTTCCGTTACCACCAATATTTTGATAGGCATCAAACACTAATGGAGATGCCGTTTTAATAGTAGCTTTCACTACTTCATTTAATTTCACACTCCCTTCAACGGGCTCCTGTTTCAGGGTATTCACGTCCAGCTTGTATTCAATGTTGCGAACAACAGAACGCACCAGGCGACTGTTATGCTGCAAATAATATTTATTACCTGCCTGCAATGGCTTATCATCCAGCCAGCACATTAATACCTCCACCTCATTATTTATTTCTGGTAAATCATCTGATTTTACAATGGTATCACCACGGCTGATATCGATATCATCTGTTAACTGAATGACAGCACTTTGAGGAGCAAACACTTCATCTACTTCGTTGCCTCCTAATTCCAGTTTTGAAATAGTTGTTTCAATACCGGCTGGTAATACAGTTACCTTATCCCCTTTACGATAAATACCAGTGATTACTTTCCCTGCATAACCACGGTAGTCGTGTAATTCAGTTGTTTGAGGACGAATAACAAATTGTACCTGGAAACGTGGATTTTCTAAGTTAATGTCATTACTTATTTCAACATCTTCCAAAAATTCCAACAATGGTTTCCCATCGTACCATTCAATCTTTTCTGATTTGTCTACAATATTATCTCCGTTCAATGCACTGATGGGTATATAGGTAATATCTTTTAGCCCCAATGAACTTGCCACTTCAGCATAATCAATAATGATATTATTGTACACATCCTGCGAATAATCAACAAGGTCCATTTTATTAATAGCCACCACCACATGAGGTATCTTCAATAAGGATGCAATGATAGAGTGGCGGCGAGTTTGTTCTATTACACCCAATCTTGCATCAATTAAAATGATAATAAGGTTTGCATTGGATGCACCGGTAATCATATTACGGGTATATTGTACATGGCCGGGAGCATCTGCAATAATGAACTTACGTTTTGGAGTAGTGAAGTAGCGGTAAGCCACATCAATCGTAATGCCCTGTTCTCTTTCTGCCCGAAGTCCATCCGTTAATAAAGCAAGATCTATTTCACCCGCTTCCCTGTTCTTGGTTGATTTTTCTAATTGCTCCAACTGATCAATTAAAATATTTTTACTGTCGTAAAGCAAACGGCCAATTAATGTACTCTTGCCATCATCTACACTTCCAGCAGTTATAAATCTTAGTAAATCCATTTTATTAAATTGAAATAGTTTTTTAATGTTGATTTTTAGAAGTACCCATTTTTCTTTCTGTCTTCCATAGCAGCTTCGGTTACCTTATCATCAATTCTTGTTTCTCCTCTCTCACTTATTTTAGTAGAAATAATTTCGTTAATCACTTCATCCAAGGTGGAAGCAGTTGATTCAACCGCAGCTGTACAGGTCATATCACCAACAGTTCGGTAGCGAACTTGTTTTTTCAGGATTACATCAAATGAGTCAAGCTTTACATATTCTGACATTGC
>JBLMVP010000374.1:0-4174 GCA_050256755.1 Sphingobacteriales bacterium
ATAGTAGGTTGTTGCTGCGGTTTGTATTCACGGGAGATATAATAATCGTCATCCAGGAACAAATAATCTTTTTCATGGCTTATTTCCAGCATAATATTTCTTCCGTCATTATCTGATTTTATCCTGATATAACCATTCTTATCTGTAGCAAGCTGTTCTTTTTTGTCTTCATTGTATTCGCTCCGTTGGTAATCATATTTTCTTTCCCACACTTGTATTTTGGCATTCACCAAAGGATAACCCGTTTCCCTGTTAAGAACATAGTATTCGCCTTTGTTGTTTTGTATAAAACCGATATTGCTAACATAAGCGGTGTGCAGTGCCAGCATATTTTCTTTTAAACTGAAGTTGGGTGTTTCGCTGGCGAGTAAAATATATAAACCAGTTGGCAATGCATCCACTTTTGCTTCGGCTGTATGAGATTGGTAATCTTTTAAGTCAGGTAAGAATTCATTCCATTCCCTTACTGATTTTAATGACAATACTTTCTTCCAGATATTATCATCATTCAGGTTATTGATATCAATCCTTTTTAATTCTTCTTTAGTAGTTTTTATTAAACGAAAATAAAGTTTGCTGATATTTTTATAGTTCAGTAACATACGGAAAGGCTGACCAATTACATTTACTTTTTCTGTAGTAACTGTGAAAGATTTGCTGTTGATTTCACTTAATAAAGCTTTGCAATTAATACCACCCTCACTTTTTGGGAATTTGGCAATAACTGCTTCACAAATTTCTTTAGCTCTTTTCTTTTCGTACTGCACATCTTTTTTCGTGAAGGGGTTGTACTGTTCTCCTTTGCCATTATAAACAGATGCCAGTAAATAAGAAGCTTGTGCGGCAGCAGAATCTTCTGCATATTTTTTTGATAAACGTTGTAATGATTGCTCATACAGCTTTTCCTTTTCTTCCATCACCGCATGGTTATGCATAAATTGAAGGCGGTTTATTTCCAAATCAATCAGGGCATCTGCTTTTGCATCTTTTAAATGAAAAGAACTGAGCTGCTGAAAAATAATGATAGCTTTATAATAAAGTGAAGCGGTATCTTTTGTTTTGAAGGAGGCTTTTACAAATTCGTTTGCGTCTGCAAAAGCTTCTGGTTGCTTAATGGTAAATTGATAAGCTGCTTTGTTTACATCTCTTTCATCATTGGTAAAATAATCCAATGCACGGTGAGCTAAAAAATCATACAACGAAGAACGCAGGTAACGGTAACCATAAGTTTGAATGATGGCATCGAAGGGTTCTGGCTTTGAGGACTGTAATAATTTTATTTCGCTGATGGAAGCGAGATACAAGGCGCTTATTTTTTTATGAAAATCTTCTGCTCCCCAGGTGGCAATATCTTCTTTTTTAAAGTTTTCTGTATTTGTTCTGTCGTATAACCGCCAGCGGTTATTTTGAAAATAATTCCAGAGGAGTTGCGCTGTCATACTCTGCAGTAAAGATTTAGATGGCTGTTTAGCCACAGCAGCTTCTTGCTCCATTTCTTTAATGCTGTTAATACCGGCATTTTCATCAATCTGTTCACTCAGCATGCTTTGAAACATCAGAGTTTTGATGAGTTGAGCATCGTTATTTTCTTTTTTGGCAAGGGTATAAATCTTTTTTATTTCGGTGATGGCGGTTTTGGTCAAACCTTTTTCAATTAAATCGTCAATCTTTTTCCATTGTGTTTTATATTCATCCGGTTTAGCCTGTGCCATTGTGTTGATTGAGAAAAGTAAAAGATGGATAAATAATACGATGGGTAAGGTGGTAGCTCTTTTCATTTTTCCTGTGTTTTTCCAAATCATGCTTCGAAATTTTGTACAAGTTATTAAATCCTTTATTGACTGCCGTTGTTTTGGGAAACTACGAAAGCCCGGGTATAGTTTAGATGCGATGCTTATAGTGATTACATAAAGACCAGTCAGAATCTTTCCTTGAAAGGTTTAATTTAAAAACTAAAAAGCCTCAAACAAAATGTTTGGGGCTTCTTAAGTATATAACAAATTTCCTGAGTCTTGTTTCTTATAGCTTACATCCTCACTTCTTCATCACCTCCGCCATTGTAATACCAATATCTGCAGGACTTGCAACTACATGAATACCACATTCTGTCATGATTTTCATTTTAGCAGCAGCTGTATCATCAGCACCACCAACAATTGCACCGGCATGACCCATACGACGCCCTGGAGGAGCAGTTTGCCCTGCAATAAAGCCAACAACCGGTTTCTTTCCATTTTCTTTATACCATCTTGCCGCTTCTGCTTCCATACCACCACCAATTTCACCAATCATTACTACACCATCTGTTTCGGGGTCATTCATAAATAATTCCAGTGCTTCTTTAGTAGTAGTGCCAATAATAGGATCACCACCAATACCAATAGCAGTTGAAATACCTAAACCAGCTTTAGCTACCTGGTCAGCTGCTTCATAAGTTAATGTTCCTGATTTAGAAACAATACCTATTCTTCCCTTCTTGAAAATAAATCCCGGCATAATGCCCACTTTACATTCTTCTGCTGTTATTACTCCCGGGCAGTTAGGTCCAACCAAACGGGTATCTTTAGTAAGCAAATAGTTTTTTACTCTTACCATATCCTGCACGGGGATACCTTCTGTAATACATACCACCAGTTTTATTCCTGCTTCTGCTGCTTCCATAATGGCATCACCGGCAAATGCTGGGGGTACAAAAATGATACTCACATCAGCACCGGTACTTTTTACAGCATCCGCCACCGTATTAAATACTGGTTTATCTAAATGGGTTTGTCCGCCTTTACCCGGTGTAACACCGCCCACCACATTGGTACCGTATTCAATCATTTGTGTTGCATGAAACGTGCCTTCTGTTCCGGTAAATCCCTGTACAATTATTTTAGATTTTTTATTAACAAGTACACTCATAGTGATGGTTTTATCCCGACAGCCATCGGGACGGCAAAAATAGGGGATTTTGTGTTTGGGTTAATGAGTAGATATGAATTATGTAATCAGCAGTAGTATTACTATTGGGCACCTGTTGTGTCACTCACTTGTGCATTTGGCAATTCTATTGAGCTGAACCGTTAAGAGTCCCATGCTGTAATTTTTCAAACTTTACAGACGGTCTTGTACAGGAATTTATAACTTTGCTTCTTTTTCTGCAATATGTTTAATTTCTATGATAGTGTAATAAAGGACCCTGATTATTACCGGCAGTTTAACTGCAGGGAATGCCTGGTTACTGTTTATAATTGTCCGATCAAAACAAAGTTTGCTGATACCTGGAGCCAGCATAATTATATAATATTTGTAACTGAAGGAAGAAAAATATGGCACACCGCCCATGGCTCATACGACCTGCGTAAAGGCAGTTGTGTATTTGTACGTAAAGGCGCCTGTATAGTAGAACAGTTTTTTGATACGGCTTTTTGTTTGTTTTTGTTTTTTATGCCTGATGAATTTATAAGCGAAGTATTAAAAACAAAAACAACACCTATTGGTAAATCAACAAAAAAATATGAACCGGTTATTGCTATTGATAAAAACGAAACTTTAGAAGCTTTTTTTAATTCTATGCTGCCTTATTTCAGCGGAAGCAATGAACCCGACCAGTCCCTGCTGGAACTAAAATTCAGAGAGCTTATTTTAGCCATTGCAGATAATCCAAAAAACACGGAGTTAATTTCTTTCTTCCATTCATTAATGAATGAACCGCAAACAGCATCGCTCAAAAAAGTGATGGACGATAATTACTGCTTTAACCTTAAGCTGGAAGAATTTGCTCAATTAAGTAATCGCAGTTTATCAGCATTTAAAAGAGATTTTGAAAAAATGTATAATGCCACTCCGGGAAAATGGTTAATGGAAAAACGTCTTAACCATGCTATGCATTTATTAAGTAATGCCGGCAAAACGGTTAGTGAAGCTTCTTTTGAAAGTGGTTTTGAAAATCCCGCACATTTTAGCCGTGCATTCCGAAAACGTTTTGGAATGGCCCCATCTGCTGTTAAGCAACAAATCAACTCCTGAACTTTTTAGTCAAATCTCTGGACTTTGCAGTAAGATATCCTTAATTATCTGCTGATAGTTTTGTGCTCGTTAATTTTTAATCATTAAAATTTTATTAAATGATGAGCACAAAAAAAACTCAGGGTAAACTATGGAGTGTGGCCCCGCATTACTGGTCACA
>JBLMVP010000375.1:0-7534 GCA_050256755.1 Sphingobacteriales bacterium
CAAAAAATCCCTGCAGTTGCTGAAAATCTTTCGGGTCATTATTGGTTACCACTACATTAGCCGCTCCCCATTTAATTATATTTTCCCGCAATACGGATGCTCTTGATTGTATTACTTCATTGCTCACCAATAAACTGTCAGCAGAAATAATGGATTGCAGTAAAGTTGATTTCCCTCCTGGTGCCGCACATAAGTCTAATACTTTTATTGGCTTTGATAAATCAACTCTTTGCCTCATCGCTTCTTCTAAAAACATACTGCTCGCTTCCTGCACATAGTAGGTACCAGCATGAAATAACGGATCTAAAGTAAAAGATGGACGTTGAGGTAAATAGAAGCCGCTGCCCGACCATTGAACCTTTTCAGTTGGCAATTGAAAGTTGGCGATTGAAAGTTTATTTGGATTATATCTTATTGATGTTATTGATTCCGCTTTTTTATGCACTGTAATAAAAGCTTCTTTGTCGAAACCTTTAACACCTTCAAGCGATTTTATTAATTCTTCTGGTAATGTTGATGCCAAATAATCAATAGTTTAATCAGGGAACAAATGTAAGCAAGTCCCTTTAGGCCTGCCCGAATGAATTTCGTTCAGGCGGGGATTTAGGGATTAAAATCGTATCGCAAAATGTTGTTTCTCTTTAAATTCCTTACGCAGCAAAACAATTCCAATAAAAAATAAATCAATAGTAGTTGTTACCTGCGGATGCTTTTTTATTTGTTTCCATGCCGCTTCCATTTCTTCACTCCAGTGTATATCATCAAACACAATTATCGTATCATTACTGGTTACGGGAAGTATTTGTCCAAAATAACGAAGCGTTGGTTCTTTACGATGGTTGCCATCAATAAATACAAAATCAACTAACAGCTCACGATTCATCACCGACGATAAGGTTTCATCAAAATTCCCTTTTACCAGTTCAATATTTTGTAAGCCCAACGTTGTGAAATTTGTTTGCGCTATTTCAGCAATGGAATCAGCACCTTCCATAGTTATTATGGTTGATTGTTTACCCGCCATAGCTAAGTAAGCTGTAGTAATCCCAAATGAGGTTCCTAATTCCAGGATTGTTTTGGGTTGATAATAATTCACCATCCTGAAAAGCAGCTGTGCATATTTTTTTGGTTTCAGGGAACTGCGGGTAATATCAAATACCTTTCTTTTCGCTGATGCTAATTTTACCGAACCCGCACCAAAATCATCTACTCTGATAACCCTTTCATCTTTCAATAACTGTTTGCGAATTTCTTCAACCGCTGAATAAGCATAAAAATCCCGGTCATCATTCAGCACATTAGTAATGAAGTTATACACAAATGGCGAATGCATACCATGCCCTTTGCCATTGGAGGCTCTGAGATAATAGGAAAAATAACGGCCGGCTAACTGTCCTTTGGAATACACGGCGGCTAAATTACAAATGAGAAATAAGAAATAAGGAATAAGAGCAAGATAAGTTCACCTTACTTTCCCATTTCGCATTTCATATTCCTTATTATTCAGTTAAATAAAAAATTGTTTACCAGATAAACTGCTTCCCTTATTTTTGCTGCTCAATTGGCCATTTAATAGCTGAGTTGCTTGCTAAAAACTCCCCAATAGATGGCCCGCCCTGAATTCTTTATATGAAGAAAAACTGGTGGAAAATAGTAGCGGTTGTTTTATTAGTCTATGCTTTTATTGCCGGCTTTTTAAAACCCGTCCCGTATTTAAGTAATCTTGGAGAAAGCATACGCAATCTTTATTTCCATGTACCCATGTGGTTCGGGATGATGGTTTTATATACCGTATCGCTGGTAAATGCTGTTCGCTATCTCCGCAATAAGAATCTTCGCTTTGATATTTATGCTGAAGCTTATGCCCGCAGCGGAATTGTATTTGGTATACTGGGCTTATCTACCGGAATGATATGGGCTACTTATACCTGGGGCGAACCCTGGAGCAACGACCCCAAACAAAACGGTGCAGCCATCGGCTTACTCATTTATTTTGCCTACATGGTATTGCGTAATTCTATTACCGATTTAGATAAGCGGGCAAGAATCAGTGCCGTCTACAACATCTTTGCTTATTTCATCTTAATACCTGCTATTTGGATTATGCCAAGACTGGAAGAATCTCTTCACCCTGGCGGACAAGGGGTGCAGGGTAATCCCGGTATTAATGGCAGTGACCTTGACCCATCTATGCGGATTGTTTTCTGGCCGGCTGTAATCGGCTGGACATTATTAGGTGTATGGATAACTACGCTGTACATCCGTTTAAAAAATCTCAAAGACAAACATTTGATGCATGCGTAAACAACTCAACAAATTCGTTGTGCTCATTATTACTTTACTTTCATCAGCTGCTGTTTTTGCACAGGGCAATGATGTAGTAAAATCAGCCGACGAAACAAGAGGACTATTGTACAGCAATGGAAAAATTTATGTAGTAGTGGCTGTATTGGTAACCATTTTAGCAGGGTTGATTTTGTATCTCGTTAACCTCGATCGCAAAATTTCCCGCCTGGAAAAAAACAAGGAATAACCCATTCTAAACTTTTAAACGATATATCATGTCAGATCAACAGCAGTATAGCTTCTTTGGCGCGGTAGAAAAAAGCTTCGACAAAGCAGCTAAATTCACTAACCTTGATAAAGGTCTATTAGAACAGATTAAACAATGCAATGCGGTTTACCGTATGCACTTTCCGGTAAAAATTGGCGATAATATTGAAGTAATTAAAGCCTATCGAGTTCAACACTCCCATCACAAACTTCCCTGTAAAGGAGGTATCCGTTTTGCCATGAGTGTTAACCTGGATGAAGTTATGGCGCTGGCCGCATTAATGACTTACAAATGCGCCATTGTAAACGTTCCTTTTGCAGGAGCTAAAGGCGGTATCACTATCGATCCTAAAAAATATACTCCGTACGAACTGGAAAAAATTACCCGCCGCTATACTTCTGAATTAATAAAGAAAAATTTCATTGGACCCGGTATTGATGTTCCTGCTCCTGATTATGGAACGGGCGAAAGAGAAATGGCATGGATTGTAGATACCTACGCCAGCATGCGCCCCGGCGAAATTGATGCTTTAGGTTGTGTAACCGGTAAACCTGTAACACAAGGAGGTGTAAGAGGAAGAAGAGAAGCAACCGGATTAGGTGTTTATTATGGTATTCGTGAAGTATGTAATATGCCTGAAGTAATGAGTAAACTTGGTTTGGGTACAGGTGTTGAAGGCAAAACAGTTATTGTACAGGGCTTAGGTAATGTGGGTTATCATGCAGCTAAATTCTTTCGTGAAGGTGGTGCAAAAGTTATTTGCCTTGCTGAACATGATGGAGCTGTTTATAATGCCGATGGGTTAAATGAAGAAGACGTTTTTCAATTTAAAAAGAAAACAGGTTCTATAAAAAATTTCCCCGGTGCTAAAACAATTGCTACCAGTGCCGAAGCATTGGAACTGGAATGTGATATTTTAATTCCAGCTGCACTGGAGAATGTTATTAATGAAGAAAATGCTCCACGTGTAAAAGCCAAAATGATTGGTGAAGCTGCAAACGGGCCTTTAACTCCTGAAGCAGATGAAATATTTGCAGCCAAAGGCGTATTAGTGGTGCCGGATATGTATTTGAATGCCGGTGGTGTTACCGTAAGTTATTTTGAATGGTTGAAAAACCTAAGTCACGTTCGTTACGGACGTATGGAAAAACGTTTCACTGAAAACCAGAACCGCCAGATGCTGGAACAAATTGAAGAAACAACCGGTAAAAAAGTAAGCGATAAGGAAAGAGAAACGATTATACACGGACCTGATGAAGCAGATTTAGTGTACAGTGGCCTGGAAGAAACAATGATTGCAGCCACCCGTGAAATTATGGACGCATGGAAGGCTAATCCTGAAATTCCGGATATGCGTACTGCAGCCTATGTAGTAGCTATTAATAAAGTAGGTACATCTTACGCTGAGTTGGGAATATTTCCATAACCTCATCCCGGCCTTCTCCTGTAGGAGAAGGAGAAAAGAAAGCTTACCATTTTATATATATCTATCACGCCTCATGGCGGGATTTTTTTATGCACTATATTACTTGTGACAGGAAAAAATATTGAAACCCGGCAACATTTTTTATACCAGGAATATGAAAATTCAATCCTAACAATAAATCTCCAATGAGCAACATTTGTGAATATATGTCAGGATAGTCCTAAATTTATCCCTCAACCAACCATTGAACCCAAAACTTACGGCAATGCAAAATGTAATTATCCCCCTTGATTTCTCCGAAGCCTCATTAAATGCCGCCCGCTACGCAGCTAATTTGCTATCGGGCCAAAAGGAAACGAATGTGATTTTGTACAACATGTTCACCAAACTGAATGAAGCCCAAACTACGATAGAATACCTCGAAAGCCTGAAACAGGAATTTATTGGCAAGGGACTAACCAGTGTGGAGATTGTAAAAGAAAAAGGAGAAGATCTTATTGACAGCCTTGAAAGGTTAGCATTTCAAAAAGCAGCCACTTTAATTATTTTGGGTATAAGCGGCCATGCTCCTGCAGCACTGTCTGTAAAGGGAAGTACCTCTTTAAGAATAGCGGAAAGAAATGTTTGTCCTGTATTAATAATTCCCCCCCGTGCCAAATACAATGGCATCAGTAATATTGCTTATACATCTGATTTTAAGAATATTGAAGACACTCCTGTTTTATTTATTAAAACGGTGCTTTCGTTATTTAAAGCCAACCTGCATATTATTAATGTAAACAGTGATCATTATATTTCGTTAAATGAAAATTATGAAGCAGCAGAAGAGCAAATCAAAAAAATGTTTGACGAATATAAACCCGACTTTTATTTTATGCACTGGTATAATTTTCACGAAGCCATTAACCAGTTTGCAATAGATAAAAATATTGATCTGATACTGATTATCCCTAAGTACCACACTTTAATAAACAGGGTTGTGAGCGGCACGCATACCAAAGAATTGGTATATCACAGCACCGTTCCTGTACTGGCGATTCACCAATAAATAAACTAATACATAAGCCATTGAAAAAGTACCGGGTTTTACCCGGGCTGTACATTCTATCATCAGAACAACATATGGAGATATGCTTTTAATGCCGGCACAGGCATTTTATTTTTGTGAATAAAGATGTGTGTGTATTATTTGCAAATAGTATTCTTAAACCAGTCATGTTTATATCGCCAGATAGTCCTAAATTTATCGCTCAACCAACCATCAGAAACAAACTAGAGGTAATGAAAAATGTAATTATCCCCGTGGATTTTTCGGAGACGTCTTTAAATGCTGCCCGTTATGCAGCCAATATGCTCGCCGGGCTGGCAGAGGCTAATGTGATACTTTACAATATGTTCAGCAAGCTGGAGGAAGCTGATACCGCAACAGAATACCTGGAAAGCCTGGAAAAAGAATTCAAAAATAAAGGTGTACTCAATACAGAAATTATAAAAGAACAGGGTGATGATTTGATTGACAGTCTTGACAGGCTCGCCTTTCAAAAAGCCGCCAGCTTAATCGTTATGGGTATCACCGGTCGTTCGCCGGTTGCGCAAACATTAATTGGCAGCCATACGCTAAAGATGGCAGAAAAAAATGTTTGCCCGGTACTAATCATTCCGCCCGATGCTAAATACAACAACATTAAGAATATTGCATTTACTTCTGATTTTAAGGAAGTGGAATCCATTCCCGTTTTATTTATTAAGAAGATGCTTGATTTATTTAAAGCAAACCTGCATGTCATTAATGTAGACAGTGAACATTATATATCACTGGATGAAAATTATGAAATAGCGAAAAAGAAGATAAAAGATATGTTGAGTGAATATACACCTGAATTTTATTTTATGCGATGGAATAACTTTCAGGAAGCTATTAACCAGTTTGCAGAAGATTATAATATTGACTTGATTTTAATTATACCAAAACATCATTCGTTACTGAGCCGGATTACCGGAGGCAGCCAAACTAAACAACTGGTGTATCAAAGTACCGTTCCGGTGCTGGCGATTCACCAATAACCACGCAAATGTTTACACAAGCCATAGAAAAAGCTTCAGGTTTCACACGTGCAGTTCATTCCATTATGAGGACTTATGACGGCAAACAGTTGATACCTGCAGCAGGCACCCTGTTTTTTGTAAATGAAGATGCCTGTGCCATTACCTGCAAACATGTGATTGAAATTATTATGGATGGCGATAATAAAAACAAAAAGTTTCAGCAGTTTAAAGAAGAAAGAAATAAAATTTCCCACGACGGAAAGTATAAAAAAAACTTAGCCGGGTTGGAACTGAAATATCATTATGATGAAAGTTCCATCATACAGATGAAAACAACTTTCCTCGATTGCATTGATAAAATGAGCAGTTTTACCTGTGATGTGCATCCAACGTATGATTTGGGTATTATCCGTTTTAGCGGGTATACTAAAACTATGTACAAGGGTTATGCAAAATTTTTAAAAGATGGAAGTACCATTAAACAGGGCAATTCGCTCTGCCGTTTGGGGTTTCCTTTTCCTGAGTTTACCAATTATCGCTATAATGAATCGGTTGATGATATTGAATGGACAAAAGAAGGAATGACTGCCTCTCCCATTTTCCCTTTAGATGGAATGGTTACCCGTTTTTTAGGAGATAATAAAGGCATACATGGTATTGAATTAAGTACTCCCGGTTTGCGTGGGCAAAGTGGTGGTCCTTTGTTTAATCAAAATGGAACGGTGTACGGGATGCAGTCTTCCACCAAACATCTTCACCTGGGTTTTGATATGATGGATAAAGAAATACTAATCAACAACAAACCCAAAAAAGTAACCGATTACTCTTTTATTCATCTTGGTCAGTGTGTGCATGTAAATGTCATAAAAGATTTTTTACGGGAGAAGAATGTAAAATTTTATGAAGAGTAACTTTCTTTACCCCGGCCTTTTTGTATCTTCTCCCAGTATAATATGCTTGTATTTATTATAAAGAAAGGCCACTATCAGCAGTAATATTCCCAGTATTACCAATACAATTGTTTTAGAAATAGCAGGAAGCTGGGCAATATCGTAGAAAAATAATTTTACTAGCGTTAATCCAAATAATAATATAGCTCCTATCCTCAGATATTGTTTCTTTTTCCAAATACCCAATATAATAAGCAATAAAGCATATACACCACAAATAATACTTAACCCAAGTTTATATTGATTTTTATACCCAAGCAAATCCACCTGATGAATAAACTCGTTACAAATAACAGACAGTATGCTAATATGGAGTATGTATGCAAATATTTTATGAAACTGACTGTCAAATAAGTTCCATTTAATATACCTGCTTAACGCAATTAACCAGGCAGCTGCAAAACCAAAACATACATAACGCAAATACAAAGCAGCAGAAGAAGTATATTTTTGAATGGCATAACTATCCCTCAGTTCCCCCAGCAAGATAAACCCCTGAACTAAAAAAACTGCCAGTACAATTGTCCCTAAAGTAATATTTACAAATGCAAGCTGTTT
>JBLMVP010000376.1:0-3003 GCA_050256755.1 Sphingobacteriales bacterium
CATTATGGGAATTTCAAAAATGTTTACCCCATGTTTACCCCAAAAAGTAAAAAAATCAACCGGCCGTTTTGGCCAATAATGGGAGATTATAGTTGGTTTATCCGGAATACAGCATATAGACCGGGAATGTCCGCAAATGTCCGTATTGTCACTTACGGCAAAAGGCAGGCAAAGCCCACTCAAAGGCTACTCAAAGGCTACTCAGGAGTAACTTTATAAATTCTTTGTCTTAAATAAGTTAATAGGGGGTAATACTTAAAGCTTAGGATATTATAGTAAAAGAGTAGCCTGTCTATTAGTAGTTAGAACTATACACAAAGGGCAATGACCGGTTTTTTCTTTTTACCGGTCACACAGCCAACTATTGTGAATATTGAAATGGCTAAAATTACAGCAGCAACTGCTTTATTCATAAAATGAATTTACAAAAGCATCGCCTTTATTGGGTAACTAAATTAAATTGAAAGTAATCAAAATCAGAAAAGCTTTGTGCTGAGATTAAAATAAAAAAGCAGGCATAAAAGCCTGCTTTGTGATCCCGCTGGGACTCGAACCCAGGGCCCATACATTAAAAGTGTATTGCTCTACCAACTGAGCTACGGAATCAACTCGTTTTTTGGGACCGCAAAGATAAGGTTTGACCACTTTGCCAGCAAATTTTAAAAAATTTATTTTGAAACTATTTTCAGCAAAAACCCAAGTTTATTTTTTTCCCCATGCTTAGCCGTTATTTTTGCAACTGTTAAATCAGCACTATGTCATTTTTTAAAGATAAAGTTGTTGCCATCACTGGCGGAAGCGACGGGATTGGAAAAGCCCTTGTGGATAAATTATTGTCTTTAGGAGCCAAAGTGGCCACTTGCGGAAGAAACCAGGACAAATTATACCAGCTCCAGATTGAAAATCCTTCGGCAGCCCTGCATACTATGGTGGCAGACATAAGCCATGAAAATGAAAGCCACCGTTTTATAGAATCCACCATCAAAATATATGGCGGTATTGATATTCTGATTAACAACGCAGGAATTTCCATGAGGGCATTATTTAAAGATGCAGACCTGGATGTGATTAAAAAAGTGATGGACATAAACTTCTTTGGATCTGTTTACACTACCAAATACGCTCTTGAAACAATTATGGAAAGAAAAGGAACAATAGTTGGCGTGTCATCCATTGCGGGGTTCCGCGGACTGCCCGGAAGAACCGGCTATTCCGCCTCCAAACATGCATTAATTGGTTGGCTTGAAGCCCTGCGTACAGAACTAATGGATGCGGGAGTTAATGTAATGTGGGTTTGCCCCGGCTTTACTGCATCTAATATCAGGAATGCAGCTTTAAATAAAAACGGACAAACACAGGGTGAATCTCCTATGGATGAAAGTAAAATGATGAGTGCGGAAGAATGTGCCCTCCATATATTAAAAGCAATTGAAAAAAGAAAACGAACTCTTGTATTAACTTTCACAGGTAAAAGAGCTGTCTTTATGAATAAATTTTTCCCTTCTTTAACAGATAAGCTAACAAAGAATTTTTTCTTTAAAGAGGGTAAATTAGTGAGATAAGATAACTGGCAGAAGAATACAAGTCACAGGAATCAGGCAACCAGAAACCAGAAATAAAAAACAAAAATGCTTCTAACCCTTACATCAGATATCGGCCAGCAGGATTACCTGGCAGCTGCAGTTAAGGGACAATTAATAAAACTGAATCCAAATTTCATCATTACAGACATTACTCACCAGTTGTCTCCGTTTAATTATCCGCAGGCAGCTTATGTATGCCGTAACGCCATTAAAAATTTCCCTGAAGGTACCTTTCACCTGGTACTGGTAAATCTTTTTGATACCAAACCTGAACACCTTTTATTGGCACAGCACAACAACCAGTATATTGGAATTGCAGATAATGGATTAATAACAATGATGCTGGAAGAAGTACCGCAAAAAGTAGTAGCAATTCCCCTTGAAAAATCAGCAACAAAAAACACTCTTTACTGCACCACTGCTTTTGTCAAAGCTTTTATACAAATTGCTGCTGGAAAGAAATTAGAAGAAATAGGCGACCCTTCTGTATCAATCAACGTCAAAAATCCTTTGCGTCCGTTGCTGGGCAATAACTGGATGGAAGGGCAGATTATTTTCATTGACAATTTTGAAAATGTAATTGTAAACATAACAAAAGACGAATTTGAAGAACAGCGAAAAGGCCGCAGCTTCAAAATTGTTTTTAAAAGAGATGAAATAATTGATAAGGTCAGTGAAACCTACGCAGATGTTAACGAGGGAGAAAAATTAGCCCTGTTTAATTCTGCCGGTTATCTTGAAATTGCCGTTAACAAAGGCAATGCTGCAGGGCTCTTTGGATTGCAGGGATACTCGGAACAGCAGTCACAAAATCAATACCTCCAAAACCGCTTATTTTACCAAACGGTGAGGGTGCATTTTGAATAATAAAATAACTGCTTAGAACATAGAACCTGTACTCAATTTTAACTTCCACCGTTTTGTTTATAGATCAATTTCTTGTAGGTTTGCCCACATTTCAAAAAACCTGTTTATGAATTTTAACCGCATTAATAACATCGTTGGATGGATTGTTGGAATAATTGCTTCTACGGTATATATCCTTACTATGGAAGCCACTGGCAGCTTATGGGATTGTGGAGAATTTCTATCCTGTGGCTATAAGTTACAAATCCCCCATCCGCCGGGTGCACCATTACAAATTTTGCTGCAACGGCTGTTTATGATGTGGTTCCCTAAAAACCCTGCTATTGGCGGCAACCTTTTATCAGCTTTAGCCAGCGGATTCACCATCTTATTTTTATTCTGGACTATAACACATTTTGGTAAAAAATTAGTTCAGAAAAAAGGGGAAGCATTAACAGGCAAACAAATATTTTCAGTAATGGCAGCTGGTGCAGTTTGTGCACTCGCTTATACTTTTTCTGATTCATTTTGGTTTTCAGCTGTTGAGGGTGAAGTATATGCCATGTCATCTTTT
>JBLMVP010000377.1:0-7970 GCA_050256755.1 Sphingobacteriales bacterium
TTTTATGAAGCCGGTTATAGGTTACTACTCTCACCCTGTCCTCGGGATTATTAGGTTCCCAGATAATGGCGGGCTTATCGCCCATTTTTTCCAGGTGACGGTCAATACAGCTTTCTGTAATATTTAATTTCCCTCCCAGAAACCAACGTACATGTGGCTCAATAAAATTCCAATCCAATACTTTTTCCCATGGTTTACGCCAAATAAAGTTAGTGGCCACCTCTGCCCAGAAATCTTCAGGGTCATCTACACTTTTTTTATACGCGGCGTGATAATCTTCTAAAGATTTTATTTGAAAGGGATAAGACATATACAATCGTTTAGCAGTTCAATTTAGATTTTAAAATTACGATAAGCTTTAATAAGTTTATAGACTGATAGTGTTGATTAACGTGCTGTTGTAACCTGTCAGCAAATGTACTCCCTAACTTATTACAAATTCAGTCAGAAAAAAATTACGTCAAACGATTGCTCATGCAAAAAAACGATTCATCTAAAACTATCTGGCAGGTTATAGCAGCTTCCTCCGTAGGAACGCTGATTGAATGGTACGATTTTTACATTTTTGGAAGTTTGGCAACAGTAATCGCCAGCCAGTTTTTTCCCAAAACAAATCCAACAGCTGCCTTACTTTCTACATTAGCAACTTTTGCGGCAGGTTTTATTGTTCGTCCGTTTGGTGCATTAGTATTCGGAAGATTGGGTGATTTGATTGGTCGCAAATACACTTTCCTCTTAACACTCATCATTATGGGTGGTTCCACCTTTGCCATTGGTTTGGTCCCCGGTTATGAAACGATTGGTTTTGCTGCACCGGTGATTGTTTTATTACTGAGATTATTACAGGGTTTGGCTTTAGGTGGAGAGTATGGCGGTGCCGCCACTTATGTAGCAGAGCATTCACCGCCCAACAAAAGAGGTTATTATACTTCCTGGATACAAACTACAGCCACACTTGGTTTATTTGTTTCGCTTGGAATTATATTAATTACCCGCCATAGTTTAGATAGTGATTTAACTAAGTCAATCGCCAAGTTTAATGACTGGGGATGGCGTATTCCTTTTTTAGTTTCTATTGTATTGGTGATTGTCTCAATCTACATCCGTTTGCGGATGAAAGAATCTCCCATGTTTGCCAAACTAAAAGCTGAAGGAACAACATCCATTAATCCACTAAAAGAAAGCTTTGTTCATAAAAGCAATCTAAAAATGGTATTGCTGGCATTGTTTGGAGCAACCATGGGGCAGGGTGTCGTTTGGTACACGGGGCAGTTTTATGCACAATCTTTTATTGAGAATGTTTGCAAAATTGATTTTGAACAAAGCCGTACCATTTTAATATGGGCCATATTATTTGCCACTCCACTTTTTGTGGTGTTTGGAAGTTGGAGTGATAAAGTAGGGAGAAAATGGATAATGCTGGTGGGGATGCTGCTGGCCATTGTAACATACCGCCCTTTATTTAATCAATTAAAAAATTTAGTTGATGTAAATCAGAAAACAGAACTGGCGGATAAAAAAATTATTGAAAACAAAATATCTCCTGTACCCGGAACACAAGACTTTATTAAAAAAACAACAACCAAAATTTTTTATGATGATGGATTGATACTTGCGGAAACAAAAACAGATACTTTATACGCTCAGCCGGGTAAGTTAAGTGTGAAGCAGGATGTAAAAATTTCCAAACTGGCTGGTAACAAAGATTACTGGATGATGGTTGGGTTGGTATTTATAATGATTGTATACGTAACGATGGTATATGGTCCCATTGCGGCTTTTTTAGTGGAGATGTTTCCAACAAAAATCCGTTACACTTCTATGTCCTTACCTTACCATATTGGTAATGGTGTATTTGGTGGATTAACACCCTTCATCGCCACCTTGCTTACCACTATTTATACGTCTGATGCATTGGTGGGTTTATGGTATCCCATCATCATTGCGGCAGTTTGCCTGGTAATAGGTGTCTTATATATAAATAATAAAATTGACCCGGATGTCAACGATTAAAATAAATGAAGATGAATAATTTAAAAAGATATACAGGAATTATCTGGATGCTGATGGGTCCTGTTGCCATATATTATTTAATAAAAACT
This sequence comes from Sphingobacteriales bacterium, assembly GCA_050256755.1. Taxonomy (GTDB): domain Bacteria; phylum Bacteroidota; class Bacteroidia; order Chitinophagales; family Chitinophagaceae; genus AWTP1-9. The sequence continues at coordinate 2,103 of JBLMVP010000377.1, forward strand.
GGAGCGGCAGAAATAGCAAAAAAACCTTTGATTGATACCAAAATACAATGGGGAGTATTTGTAATTATATTTATTCCTATTGCCATAGGCCTGGTTATCTTTGGCTATTATGCTTTAAAAGGTGAATACGATCACCTGCCGGAAAGTTCTGCCGAAATAGAAGATTAAAACAGGGAGAAAAAAAAGTGAGATATACATCAGTAATAATTCTTTTGTTGATTTTCCTAAATCATACCGGGTTTGCACAATGCAGCCCAACAGTAATTTTTAAAGAAGATTTCGGAACAGGCACTAACCAGTTTGGCCCCGCCCTTAATGCCAATATAATATCCTGCACTTATGATGCAACAGGCACATTAGCCGACGGGGAATACAGTATTCGTAAAAGAGCCAATCCCCTGGATGGCACACAAATATATCCCACATGGTTCAGTGGTTTTGACCATACCGGCAATGATGGTTACATGATGGTAATAAACGCTTCTTTCAATTCCGGGAAGTTTTATGAAAAACAAATTGATAATTTATGCAGCGGAAGTGCTCTTCAATTTTCTGCCTGGGTTGCAAATCTATTAAAAGCAGGTTCTCCTGACCCATTAGATCCAGACGTAAAATTTGAAATTAAAAGTGTTGTTAGCGGGCAAATACTTGGTTCTTACACTACCGGTAAAATAAATCGTCATACTTCTTTTACATGGGAACAATATGCTATCAGCATTTTATTACCTCCCGGTGAATCATCAGTAATATTGACCATGTACAATAACCAGGTAGGCGGAGGAGGGAACGATTTATGTATTGATGATATTGAATTTTCAATTTGTGGTGCAGAAATGAATCCTTCTATTACCGGCTTTTATCAAAACGGCAATACTGTTTGTTCCAATCAGCCAATTGTTATAAACGGAAATATTACAAAACAGGTTTACATTAATCCTGTAATGCAATGGCAGTATAGCAGCGATAGTATTAATTGGGTAAATATTCCCGGTGCGGTGCAGGAAGATTATGCCATCAGCAATGCAACTACCGCTGACAGTAAATGGTACCGGTTACTGATTGCTGAACCTTCCAATATTAATTCTCCTAATTGCCGCTCCGCATCACTGGCAATTAAACTGGCGGTATTTGACCCAAAACCCGTTTCTATTCAGCATAAAAATCCATTCTGTATTGGAGATACCATTATACTGACCAATCAATCAGCAGCATTAGATTATCAATGGCTGGGACCTAATAATTTTTCCAGCAATGCAGATACAGCAATTATTCCACAAGCCTCATTTAATGAACAGGGTACATACTTATTACAAACCATAACCGATGGTGGATGTATTACTATTGGCAGCACAACAGTTACTGTTATTCCTAATCAACTTTCGGTATCATTACCTGATACAACCACTTTACTTTGCGATAATGCTACGGTTACTTTCTCAGCAGACAATCCTTTTATTACTAACTGGAAATGGAGTACAGGTGAGCAGACAAAAAGCATAACAGTAGCAATTGATGGAATGTATTGGGTTAAAGTAAATGACATAGCCTGCGCAGCGGCTGATACAACTTTTGTAAGAACAAACAGGACTCCTTATGTAAATTTTGGTAAAGACATTACCATTTGCAGCGGAGAAGAACTTGTGCTGAATGCCGCAGCCCCAGTCAGTAATTCTTATTTATGGGAGGATAATTCAAGTGATTCAGTACTCTTGATTACTAATCCGGGTTATTACAATGTAACACTGACTAATGAATGCGGCCAGGCAAGTGATGATATTGCTGTTACAGTTGCCAATTGCCTTAACCAGTTATTTGTCCCTACTGCTTTTACTCCAAACAATGATAATAAAAATGATATTTTAAAAGCCAGGGCATTTTTTCCCATTACTGATTTTAGTTTCAGTATTTATACCCGCTGGGGGCAGCAGGTATTTTCTACAAACATCCTGAGTAATGGCTGGGATGGCAACTTTGGTAGTAAAGAAGCATCGGTTGGCACTTATGTTTGGCAACTCAGTTATAAGCGAAAAGGAATTGCTTATAAACAAAAAGGCACTACTATATTGCTCAGGTAGTTTCATTAACAGCTTAGTCGCCATTCATTTCTTCAATTATTCGTTACTTTGTTACCATGTCAATTGAAGTATCTAACCTCACCAAGATTTACGGAGAACAAAAAGCTGTTAACGGAATTTCCTTCAAAGTAAATAAAGGAGAAATTGTTGGTTTTCTTGGACCAAATGGAGCAGGAAAATCCACCACCATGAAAATAGTTACCGGCTATTTACTAGCTGATGGCGGCAACGCAAGTGTTTGTGGCATGGATGTACATAAACAACCGATGGAAACAAAAAAGAAAATCGGTTACCTGCCCGAAGCCAATCCTTTGTATTATGAAATGTATGTAAAAGAATACCTTGATTTTATTGCAGGTGTACATGGCATAAAAAACAAGAAAGAAAGGGTTCAGCAGGTAATTGAAACAGTTGGTTTAACTCCTGAATCACATAAACGCATTGGCCAGTTATCAAAAGGATATAAACAAAGGGTTGGATTAGCTGCTGCATTAATTCATGAACCGGAAGTATTAATATTAGATGAACCTACATCCGGATTGGATCCTAATCAAATTATTGAAATAAGAGAAGTAATAAAAAAACTGGGGCAAAATAAAACAGTCTTGTTTTCATCACATATTATGCAGGAAGTACAAGCCATTTGCGACAGGGTAATCATCATCAACAAAGGAAACCTGGTAGCAGATGATAAATTAAGCAAACTGCAGCAAAGCAATATTTCCAATAAAATTATTGTAGGATTTAAAGAATCATTAGATGAAAATTTATTGAAGAATTTAAGAGGAGTTCAGTCGGTAAATCAACCTTCGCCTAACAAGTGGGAGTTAGTTTGTGAAGAACTTACTGATGTAAAAAAACAATTGCTGCAATTGGCTTTGCAAAACAATCTCAACATCGTTTCTTTGCAAACCGATAACCAGAGTTTGGAAGATGTGTTTAGAGAATTGACGGGCAGTAACACCAAACGTACAGGTGAGTGACACAACAGACGATGAATTAAGTTGATGTTACCCGTAACCAAAAACAACAAACCATAAACTACAAACTAATAATATGAGTTACATTGCTGATGTTCATGCCAGGCAAATTTTAGACAGTCGTGGTAATCCTACAATTGAAGTAGACGTAATAACTGAAGATGGTGCATTAGGCCGTGCTGCCGTACCAAGTGGCGCCAGTACCGGTATTCATGAAGCGGTTGAGTTGCGTGATGGTGATAAGAAAAAATATTTGGGCCGCGGTGTATTAAAAGCAGTAGAAAATGTAAATGAAATAATTGCAGATGCTTTAGTTGGCACTGAAGTAAGCCGTCAGGTTCATATTGATGAGCTGATGATAAATTTAGACGGCAGCCCTAATAAAGGAAAGCTTGGCGCCAACGCTTTACTTGCTGTAAGTATGGCTGTTGCTAAAGCTGCTGCACAGGAAGCTGCTTTGCCATTGTACCGTTACATTGGTGGAAGTAATGCAAAAGTGTTACCTGTTCCCATGATGAATATTTTAAATGGCGGTTCGCATGCCGATAATAAAATAGATTTTCAGGAATTTATGGTAATGCCTGTTGGTGCTTCTTCTTTTAGCGAAGGGTTACGTTGGGGTGTTGAAATATTTCATGCACTTAAAACAGTGCTGAAGAAAAAAGGTTATAGCACCAATGTTGGTGATGAAGGTGGTTTTGCCCCTAACATTCAAAGTAATGAAGAAGCTATTGAAACAGTAATGACCGCTATTACTGCTGCCGGTTTTAAAGCAGGTACGCAAATAGCCATTGCAATGGACCCAGCGGTAAGTGAAATGTATGATAGTGCTAAAAAAGTATATCATTTCCATAAATCAGATGGTAAAAAATTAAGCAGCGAAAAGATGGTTGATTTCTGGACCAGCTGGGTTAAAAAATATCCAATTGTTTCCATTGAAGATGGTATGGCAGAAGATGATTGGAAAGGATGGAAATTATTAACAGATACATTGGGCAAAAAGATTCAATTGGTAGGCGACGATTTATTTGTAACGAATGTGCTCCGTTTGCAACAGGGAATTGATACAGGTGTTGGTAATGCATTACTGGTAAAAGTAAACCAGATTGGTACCGTTACTGAAACAATCAATGCGGTTACGTTAGCTCAGCATAACGGATACAACACCATTATGAGTCACCGCAGTGGTGAAACAGAAGATACTACTATTGCTGATTTAGCAGTAGCGCTAAATTGCGGTCAAATTAAAACAGGCTCCGCTTCCCGGACAGACCGTATTGCAAAATATAACCAGTTGATAAGAATTGAAGAAATGCTTGGTGACACCGGTATTTATCCTAAAGGAAAAATTAAGTTTGGCAAATAAGCCCATCCGTAAAAGAGTATAATAAATTCTGAAGACTTACTTTGTATAATAATTATAACGGGTAAGTCTTCTTTGTTTAGAAAATGAATCTTACTTTTATCAAAAATAAAAAAGCCCCTTTTAGGCCTGCTCGACTGAATGTCGTTCAGGCGGGGATTTAGGGCATGAAATTCTTAAACTATATTCCATCTTTCCTGAAAAACAAGTTTTTCCTTACGGGGATAGGTTTTGTAGTCTGGATGATATTCTTTGATAAAAATGATGCCCTGACCCAATACGACCGTTATCATGAATTAAAAGATTTGCAACGGAGCAGCCAATACTATAAAGATCAGATAGGCATTTCCCGCAAGGAAATCAGCAACTTACAAAATAACCCCCATTATCTTGAAAAAGTAGCCCGTGAAAAATACTTCCTTAAACGGGATAATGAAGACATATATATTATTGATGATAAGTAGGTTGGTAATAATTTTTTAACCCAAAACACAATATTCGTTTTGGTTCATCGTTTTTAATATATCTACTTTATCACATGCCGTTTTCCTTAGCCCTTTGCAAGCAAATCCAATATCTGTTAGTAAACTAATATCCTTTGAGTATTTGTTTATCTTTTAACAGTATTTATGAACAATTTTACACCAGAAGATTTGTTACTCTATTTGTACAACGAAGTTAGTCAGGAAGAAAAAACAGCGATTGAAGCACAACTTCAAAAAGACTGGACATTACGGGAAAAGCTGAATGTATTGAAAGCCTCTCTCCGTCACCTGGGAGAAATTAGTTATTCGCCCCGCACAGAAGTAGTACTAAATATCCTGAATTACAGTAATGCAGGCACAGCTACTGTTCATCACAAAGATTAATATTTCTTTGCAGCGGTTCCATTCCTGTTATTACATTTGAGTAATGACTAAGAAAGAACGTTACCGTTATATCATTGATTATTTTCTGCAGCATGCCCCTGATGCAGAAACAGAATTGATTTACGACAATCCCTTTCAATTATTGGTATCAGTAATTTTATCAGCACAGTGTACTGATAAAAGAGTGAATATAACTACCCCTGCTATTTTTAAGAAATTCCCCGATGCTGCATCACTTTCCAAAGCAACATTTGAAGAATTATTTCCACTGGTAAAAAGTATTTCTTACCCCAATAATAAAACCAAACATTTAATTGGCATGGCAAACCTGCTGATGGAAAAATTTGCAGGGGAAGTTCCGTTGACCGTTGATGAATTGGTAAGACTTCCCGGTGTGGGAAGAAAAACAGCCAATGTAATTACCTCTGTCGTGGATCAGCAACCTAACATGGCCGTGGATACACATGTATTTAGAGTAAGTAAACGGATTGGCCTGGTTTCACCCAAATCCAATACACCACTGGCAGTAGAAAAAGAACTGATAAAAGAAATCCCCAAAGAATTAATTCACAAAGCCCATC
>JBLMVP010000378.1:0-3684 GCA_050256755.1 Sphingobacteriales bacterium
AGTTACTTAAGCCAGCCAACGGTAGGGGCATCTGGATCTATATTTGGAGTGCTGGCTGCATTTGGCTATTTATTTCCCAACAGCTATATATATTTTTATTTCTTCTTCCCCATGAAAGCAAAATGGTTTGTGATATTATATGCCGGTCTGGAATTGTTTTCAGGTATAAGAAACTCAGCTGGCGATAATGTAGCCCATTTTGCCCACCTCGGTGGTGCACTGGTTGGCTTTCTGCTTGTATACTTCTGGAATAAAAGGGACCGGCGAAATTTTTATTAGCCACTCTTCAATACCGGTAAACAAAACAACAATCATTTTGTAATTTTATACAATTGATTTTTACTTATTGAAAACATTAATGAAATGGGTGTAAGGGAAAAGGAAAACCGCAGCAGAACTTTATTTGGACAGGATAATAATTCTCTGTTTAACCTGATAGCTGTTAATGCGGTTGCTTTTGTAATGCTCTATTTTGTACTTATTATTTATTATCTCAGCGGTTCAAATGAAGCAGCATTTGATAATAATGTTTTGAAATGGGTTACCGTACCGGCAAGTCTTGGTGAATTATTATACAGGCCATGGGTCATCTTCATTCACATGTTTGTACATATTAATGTGTGGCGGATAATTGGTAATATGTTTTGGCTATGGGCTTTTGGTTTTATTCTACAGGATTTAACCGGTAACAGCAAGCTTATTCCCATTTACATTTATGGAGCTCTTGCCGGAGTTATTTTTTATCTGGTTTCATTTAATCTTATTCCAAGGCTTCAGCCACTCATAGCAGGTAATGCTTACTATGGCAGCAGTGCAGGCGTTATGGCTGTTGCGGTAGCTGCCACTATGCTGGCGCCAGATTACCGGATTTTCAGAATGCTGAATGGTGGTATTCCTTTATGGGTTATTACCCTGGTGTATGCATTGATTGATTTTGCCGGATTGGGGAGCAATGCTTTTCCGCATCACCTGGCGCACCTTGGCGGTGCCGGAATGGGATTTTTTTTTATCAGCCGGTTAAGAAGAGGAAAAGACTGGAGCGAGTGGATGAATAATGCATGGGAAGGGTTAATGAATTTATTTAATCCTGATAAACCATCAAAAAAACAAAAGCCTGTTAAACAGCAATTGTTTTATAATGCAAAAGGAAAACAACCGTATAAAAAAACATCCAATATCACCGAACAAAAAATTGATGAGATATTAGATAAGATATCCCAAAAAGGATACTATACATTAACGGAAGATGAAAAGGAAATTCTGAGGAGGGCCAGTGAAGAAAACGATGCCAATAATTAAAAACAAATGCCGTCTGTCTTTCACCGATTTACTAAAAACATATTCATTATTACCAACCTGGTAATAGCTTTCCTTTTTATACTGGCCTGCATTACTCCTTATGTACACCCTGGAAAATATTGGCTGATGGGAGTGCTTACGCTGGGGTTTCCTGTTTTGTTTTTTATACTTTTGTTTTTTCTTTTTTTATGGCTCATTGTAAAGCCACGCCGTTCCTTTATTTCCCTGGTTGCATTATTGCTTGGGTGGAAGACAACAACTGAAACTTTTGGTTTTACTTTCAGCGGGAACAGAACCCAAGACAGCACTGCTGTAAAAGTTATGAGCTGGAACGTTCATATGTTTGATTATTATGACTACAAGAAAGAGCCGGACGTAAAAGAAAAAATGTTCCGGTTAGTAAGAGAAAATAAACCAACCATTGCCTGTTTCCAGGAATTTGCATATACTATGCCGTCGAGGGATACTAATTACACGATTGACAACTACACGAAAAATTTACAAATGCCTTATCATTTTATTCAGTCACATCCGCTGGATAGTATTCATCTCAAAAGAATTAACCTTCATTTTGGCAAAGCCATTTTCAGTACCTATCCAATCATTAATGAGCATCATGTGTTTAACCACAAAGGCACGTATAATTATTCTTTTATTTATGCAGATATTGCTTTGCCATCGGGAATGGTGAGAGTATTTAATGTTCATCTTCAGTCTTTATACTTTGGAAACAGGGAATACGAGTTTGTAGAAAATTTTGCTGAGAACGATGAAAGTATTGAAAACGGATCAAAAAATGTTTTGCGTAAAATCAGGAATGGATTTTATAAAAGGGGAGAACAGGCTGACACCATCCAAAAATATATTCATCAGAGCCCGTACCCGGTTATTGTTTGCGGTGATTTTAATGATGTGCCCGGTTCTTATGCCTACCGGACAGTAAAAGATGATTTGCAGGATGTTTTTGTAAAAAAAGGATGGGGAGTGGGAAGAACATTTACAAGGCTTTCTCCTACTTTACGAATCGATTATGTATTTGCTGATAATTACTTTACAGTTGAAGGATACCAGAGATTTCGCAAAAACCTTTCTGACCATTTTCCAATTATAACCTTGTTAAAACCTGCAACAGTTAAATAATTTCTTTAAACATCTGGAGAAATCTGCTATTTTTGAAGCCGATGCTGAAACCTCTCAACATATGTATGTGCTACTGTTGTTGCTGAAGCAACAATTACTCTTCTTTAATTTTTCCCTGAATATCTTTGCCTTAATTCCAGGTTTTACAATCAAAAAATATGTCTGAATTTAAAGTTTACAATAGTTTATCCCGTCAAAAAGAGGTGTTTACTCCAATTACCCCGGGTCATGCAGGTATGTATGTGTGCGGACCAACGGTAAGTGGTGAAAGTCATTTAGGTCATGCAAGACCTTATATTACTTTTGATGTGGTGTATCGTTATCTCAATCACCTGGGTTATAAAGTTCGTTATGTAAGAAATATAACAGATGCGGGACATTTTGAAGAAGAAGGCCGTGAAGCAGAAGATAAAATTTCGAAAAAAGCGTTATTGGAAAAATTAGAACCGATGGAACTGGTGCAGAAATACACCAATCTTTTTCACTGGGCCATGAGTTTATTTAATACAGTTCCACCTTCCATTGAGCCAACCGCAACAGGACATATTGTAGAGCAAATAGGAATGATTGAACAAATCATTGAAGCCGGTTATGCATATGAGGTTAATGGTTCAGTTTATTTTGATGTTAAAAAATATGCAGCTGCACATGAATATGGAAAACTGAGCGGAAGGGTAATTGATGAATTATTGGAAACAACCCGTGAACTGGAAGGACAGGCAGAAAAAAGAGACCGGGCTGATTTTGCTTTATGGAAATCTGCTGCACCCGAACATATCATGCGCTGGAAAAGCCCATGGGGTATTGGTTTTCCGGGCTGGCATATAGAATGTTCGGCCATGGCCACAAAATATTTAGGAGCGCAGTTTGATATACACGGCGGTGGCATGGACTTGCAGTTTCCGCATCATGAAAGTGAAATAGCACAAAGCACTATTTGCAATCATACGGCACCTGTCCGTTACTGGATGCATAATAATATGATCACCATTAACGGACGGAAGATGGGCAAGAGCTATAACAATGTTATCAAGCTCACAGAACTGTTTAGCGGTAATCATCCCTTGCTGGATAAAGCGTATCACCCGATGGTAGTCCGTTTTTTCATTTTGCAAACGCAATACAGAAGTACACTTGATTTTAGTAACGAAGCTTTACAGGCCGCAGAGAAAGGACTAAAACGTTTATGGGAAGCTTATGAAGCCCTAAGTAAGATTACAGTTGAGAATGGACAGCTGACAGGAA
>JBLMVP010000379.1:0-2804 GCA_050256755.1 Sphingobacteriales bacterium
CAATTGACAACGGTTTATCAGTTGACAAAAAGAAAGAAGTAATTTCTCAACTCTTACCTAAACTCGGTATACCCGTTGTCGACATTAAGGATAGTTTCTTTTCTTTCAAATATCAACGCAAATGGTGGACATCAGACTATGATGTTTACCTGTATGTTGACAGTGAAAAATTTTATATCAACGTATTAGGCACGACACATACTTATCCAAGCACCGGGTTTATTGACTTTGGAGGAGCAGAGCGATTGAGGAAAAAAATCGTTTCGAATATTAAGTCTCTAACTGGTGACGAATAACTGCAAACAACAAATGCATCCTATGTAAAGCGGTATGAGAGGGTTAATATGTTTATAAACGGTACTACATACTTTTTTTTAATACGCTGCGGATTTGAATGATTGTAGTTGCTGAGGTCCTTCTTATAGCTAGGAGAAGCTTAACTAACGCCAGTGACTAATTATTTATACTGAGATGATTAAGGAATTGCTTAGGTGGATTATCCTAACGACAATAGAAAAACGTCTAACACTATTCTATTGATTTTGAAGGATATTATTTTATATAGGATAGCGTCTTATATTATATATTTACGTATTGTGCGTCACTTTAAACGGATACCTTCTTCTAATTCAACCAAGACATCAATATGCTCAACTACTTTTTAATAATTGTTATAGCTTTAAGTTTGACAGCATGTGGACAGACAAACTCAGATAATCAAAGCAACAAATCGGCAGACACAATACCATCACTAACAAAAGACCAAAAGATGGATACAGTATTTTTTTGGAAAATTATGGACTATGCTTTTGCAAAAGCCAAATTTGACAATAAACTTAAAGAGCAAACAATACTTGACCAGCTCATTAAATTGACACCCGAACAAATTCAAGAGTTTGAAATCATCTTTCAACAATTGAACCTGAAAGCAAATACCTGGAACAATATGGCTGCCCAGACAATTATTGAAGGTGGTTCATCAGACGACAGATTTTTTTATTTTAGGTGTTGGCTAATTTCATTAGGTAAATATCATTTTGACGAAACATTAAAAGACCCTGACCATCTTGCGGACATAGACATTCCGATAAACAAAAAGTATGGTTATGGAGAAATATTGTTTGAAGAGTTAATACCAATGTCTGACAACGCTTATCAAATTGTGACTAAAAAAGACCCGATGAAAGACACAACTTTTCCAAGAGCATTTGCACAGAGTAAAGGACTTTTCTTTGACAGTGGTGGCGACACAAAAGGTGTAGAATGGGCTGACAAAGATTTGCCAAAAATCGCTCCGAAGCTTTGTAAGAAGTTCAAGGTGAAATAAAGCGAACGCACAACAAAAGTTTCCTATGTAAAGCGGTACAAGAGGACTAATATGTTTATAAACGGTTCTACATACTCTTTTTTTAATACGCTGCGGATTTGAATGATTGTAGTTGCTGAAGCCCTTCTTATAGCTGGGTGAAGCTTGACTAACGCCAGTGACTAAGTATTTACACCGAGATGGTTAAGGAATTACTTAGGTGGATTGTCCTAACGGCAATACAAAAATGACTATCATTATTTTATTGGTTTTAAAGGATATTATTGTATATAGGATAGCGTCTTATATCATATATTTACGTGTAGTGCGTTATATTCCTATATTCAGAAAACTCAATTAAACTCTTGCCGCAAACGGTTTGACATGACCCTTGCAAATTATGAGATGCCTCAAACTTTCAATACTATTCTTCTTAGTTTTCTGTAACTGTAAACATAAAGACAGCAACCAGGATATGAAGGGCCATATTCAGTCTGTCAACAAGACAATCGAAAACGTATTTGATATTTCAAATGATACAATAATTGCCTGTAAATATGAGAATGGCTTAATTCTTTCAAAAGATGCAGGGCAAAGTTGGACAGAATTAAAAACAGCTTTATTGTTTGACGAAGTTACATTGTCTGACAATGGTTATTTAATTGGGCTGGATAGTTGGCAAGGAATTCATGAGCCAGATTATTCAAGACTTTATCTTTCCAAAGACTTTGGGAAAACTTGGCAGACGTTTAGCCTTGATTGTAAAACATTTTTTCCATTACATATTATTTCAATGCCGAAAGAAAAAGTCTTAGTTGAAACAGTTGACAACAAAGTTTATCAATTAAATGGACTGAATTTAAAAACTGATTGGGCATTTATTAAATCAGTAAAGCCAACAGAAGCAGAAAATATAAAATCATGTTTACCGTTTGTGATTGACGATTATGACGACCATAGAATAAAACTTTTTCATTTGAGTACCAAAAAGATTGACACATTAGCCATACTTGATAAGTGCAGGCAAGTAAATAACATTATAAGTGCAATTAAATTTGTTTACATCTCAGGAGCAGGCTACAATAAATCGTCGGGTGATGAAACCTATGCTTACTATTCTTCTTACAACAAGAAGAATGGACTTAAGCAATATATTATACCTGGACACTATGCATACTTGAAAAAAACACAGTTAGGTAGAGTTTACATAATGAACGACAAAGGTTTGTTTATAACGAATCAAGACACTTTGAAGAAATTATATTGACAAAAATACAACGCACAACGGTTTTTTTTTGTGTACATCTATACCAATAAATAACTATGGTGTGGCGGTAATTTGAGATGGTATCATAATTAATTATTTTGGCAGCACCCAGCAAAGGGAGGACTGCAGTTTAAAAATGGATACTCTTTAATTACCGCTTTTACATAGATGGTTTGTGTTATGCCGGCGGACTGATAACGCGGCTTCAGCTTCATCGCACTATCGGCTTCG
>JBLMVP010000380.1:0-6863 GCA_050256755.1 Sphingobacteriales bacterium
ATAATATTTTTCCGGAATTCACTGATATCGTTGCTGCTTATTTCAACGTAATTATCATTTATATTTTGTGGATGTGTTAACGAGGTAATAGCCCATACAATTCCGCCTGACAGATAAAGGATACTCCTTTCCTTAAAGTCCCGCTTATTTAAAAATTCATTAGCTACTGCCCTTGCCAAACTATCTTTCCAGAGTTGTTCGGCAGTTTTCACAAAATCATCAATATCCCCTTTACTTCTTCCTTCAAGTAAACGCTGAAAGGATTTAGTACCTAATGGAAAAATTATTGGAACAAAAACTTTATTGACATTAAAATAACCGCCTTTTGTGTTACCGCTTCCAATATCAAGCTGATCGGTTGTAAAGCGGTGTTTCTGTGGCACAATACCGAGTAAGCTGAGTTCAGATTCTTCAATGGCTGTAACATATTTTATTTTAATAGAGCTATCCAGGTTTTTTGGACGTATAACTGTTGCGAAATAATCAATTTTATTGTATTTATCCAGCTCTTGTTTCAACCCGCTACTGATAACAATATGCACTCTGTTTGGAGAAATATGTAACCGGTTTTTAACAATATTCCATAATGCAGCTACTGCGTCTGCTGTCTCCTTTTCGCTTTGATAAGACAAGGATGCTGCATCTGTATTGATGGATGTATCAGCAACCAATGTATAATCAAATTCTTTATCCTTACTAAGCTTAACATCAATAACACTTAATTTAATTCCCTTCGCTCCTACTTCAACTCCTGCATATAAATCACCAACACCCTGAACACTTTTTAATAAACTCTCCACCACATTGGCAATCATCTTTAGTCCCTGGATTTTGTATAAGCTAATAGCATTTTTGTAATTCTCTATTGCTCTTTCTTTTTGATCTAATTTTGAATAAAGAGTTCCTAATCCCTGGTGTGCAAAAGCCTGGCAGTACAAATCGCTATTTGATCTCGCCCTGGCTAATCCTTTTTTAAAAAACTCTTCCGCGGCATCCAATTGCTGTGCTTCCATCAATGTATTGGCAGTTTGCAGCATTCTGAAAGTTGCCTGGTTTTTAATTGTTTGACCTGAAACAATTTTGCCCATTATCACCAGTGCAATAAAAAGAATATTCCTTAATGACATTTGTAAACTTGTTTACAAGTGAAGATCTTTACTAAACCACAGGCAATATAGCCAATTGCAGTAAAAATAAATCAGCAGCACAGCCCGACTCAGCATATTGTTTGCATTGTGTGAATAACTTGAAGTAAAACCGGGCTAAGTGGATGTTTCTATTGAAACTTATCAAATATGCCACACATCCTCTGTAAGCGAAAGGCTTACCAAATCTCCTTTTTTAAATGAAGAGTTATTTGTTTTCACCCGGAGAGTTTGCTCCCTTACCATTACATCAGCAGTGTAATAACTTCCCCAGAATAAAATGTTTTTTATAATGCCGTTAATAGAATTCTCTTTTGACTCAGTTAAAATAATTTGTTCGGGTCGAATGAGCATCTGTTTACTATTTAAATTTTCACCGTCTGAAGCAAAAGATGAAAATGCCGTTACATTAATCAGATTGTATTCTCCAAATAATCCTGCACAGTATTCATTAACAGGTTGATGGTAGATTTGATGAGGATTCCCCCGCTGAATGAAATGGCCATCTTTCATAACAAGGATGATGTCAGCCCAGGAAAGCACATCCAATGGATCATGAGAAACCATAATACAGGTAATATTAAGTTGTTCGCCTATATCGTGAATTACTTTTTTAATAACTGATTTATGAAGTGCATCTAAATTTGAAAACGGCTCATCCAGCAATAAAAGTTGGGGAGTAGTGGTAAGTAATCTTGCCAAAGCTATTCGTTGTTTTTCTCCACCTGAAAGTTGATTCGTTCTTCGCTTAAGCAAATGTTCTATTTGACAAACAGTATAAATTTTTTCCGCCTGTTGCTCAGGCAGTTTATTTGCCATCTCCAGTATTTCATTTACCCAATAATTATTTCTCAACTCAAAATACTGGCTCATATAGGCTATGAGTGGATGACCGGGGATTAATTGTTCATTAGGGCCAATAACTTTTTCATTTTGAAAAAATATGTCTCCAGATGCAGGTTGCATCAACCCGGCAATCATTTTCAGCAAGCTTGTTTTGCCGGAACCTGTTTCACCGGATATGGCAATTTTTTGATAGCGTTCCTGTACAAAGCTGATGTTGTTAACAACACGGCTATCACCTTCATATTTACTGATGTCATTTACCTGCAAGAAAGCCATTCAGCGAAAATAAAGTATAGCAAGTAAAAGACAAGTAAAAGTTTACCGCTTTCGCTATTGTATTGTCAATGTAAAATTTATATCCTCCCAAGAGCCAGGTTGATAATTATTTTGTTTTAGCAGCTGTTCAATTTGCCTTCTTATTCAAAAAAATCTCCTTCATTCAATGGTTTAAAATCTTCATAGACTCCTGTCTCTCTGAATGGAAAGTAGCAGAGTTACCCATGTTTTTGAATTACAACATCAGTAGCCCATAAAGATGATAATGCTGGTATGGCCCGCCAGGTTTAAACACACCCCAGTTACAATTATCCTGGTAATTAATTCCGCCAATATCACTCCCCATGTTTTTAAGTCCGATAGTCATTGCCTCACCATCGGGTGTAGTGAAAAACATTAATTCAATTGCTAATTGTGGGGTTAATTCAATCCTGTCAATTAAGTGTATTTTGGGTATAATAGTAATACGACCGTCATCCTTTTTTGTTACAATGGCTGCTCCGAAGCTTTAATTAAAAAAAATCTGTTTGAAAAATCAAAGCCATCTTAACTATCAATTATTTTTTTCAATTCGATTAAATCATGAATGACAAAATCAGGTTTCTGGTTGATTATATCCGCTTCGCTTTGTGTGCCTGATAAAATTGCGACTGTCCTCACTCCTGCATTCTTTCCTTCCTGTATATCAGCCATAGTATCCCCAACTTTTAAAAAATTTTCTTGCTGCAGGCTTAATGTTTTTATCATATCCAAAATCATATCCGGGTAAGGTCTTCCCTTTCCTGTTTCCTCCGCTATACCTATATAATCAAAACCAATACTATCCCATTTAAGATAATTAAAGATGCTTTCAAAAATACTCCTTGGGAAACCGGTGCCCATCCCGATTTTAATATTTTTTGATTTAAGAAAATCCATTACTTCCCTTGTACTTCTTCCTTCGGAAAACTCATTAAGACTATTTTCTAAACTTTCATTGAATGCACTTAGTATGGAGGTAAGTAATTTCGAACTATGATTATATTTTCTCAATAAGGTTTCAATCATATCCTTTTTGTTCCTACCCCTGTTAACTATAATCTCTTCTTCAGAAACAATAACTCCATATTCAGCAAAAGATTTAATAAAACATTGCTGAATTACTGATGGATCTTTTTCCATTGCAGTTGTGCCCATAAAGTCAAAAAGAATTCCATTGATATACATAAATCATGTTCTTTTATCTTACCGCTAAAGAAATAATGATCTTTACCTGCATTAATAAATCTGCTCGTCAAATGGCGGAGGAGTTGTCACTGTTTGATTATTGGTTAAAAATTTATTTCTCCATCCAACATATGCAGCTGCAATGGTCATTAAAATTAATAGTGAGAGACCCTTTGATAAGCCTGCTTTCTCTGATATAAAACCAATTACAGATGGCCCGGTTAGAAAACCAATTAAGCCTCCTGTGGTTACCATAGCGAAACCTTCTACTTTACTTAAGCCAGGAATATCTGCTGAAACCCTGAACAATACCGGCACTATACAGGAACAGCCAAGCCCAATAATGATGTATCCAGTAATAGCCATAATTATTGTCGATGGCAATACTACGATTACAAATCCCATTGCAGCAAACAGGCAACCAGCAACAACAGCCGTTTTGTTTCCAACAACTGATACAATACTATCGCCATTCAATCTTCCTATCGTCATGGCTACTGAAAACCCGGCATATCCCAAACTAACAAGCGCTTTGGGAGAATGTAATATTTCTTTAAAATAGATAGCACTCCAGTCTGCTACACAACCTTCCGCCATAAACACAACCATACAAATAAAGGAAATACTCAATACACTTAACGAAGGCAATTTAATTCCTGACCCCGAGTGGATAATATCACCGTTCGCTAATAAATATTTTCTGTTAGAAATCATTACTGTGATTATAAAAGCAGCCACTAATATAATTTGCCAGCCAGAGGGAAGATGGAGAGAAAAAAGTAATGCCGCCAACCCTGCGCTAACAGCACCGCCCATGCTATAAAGACCATGACAAGTACTCATCATGAGCCGGTTAAATTTTTTTTCCATAATATTTACAGTAGCATTGGCCGATACTCCATTTAAGAAACTCACCAGGCCAAAACTGTACAGGCAAATCCAGAACATTAACCTGTTTACAGAATTTATCTGCAATGCCATTATGCCACATAAAACTATATAGCCGGTAAACATCCATTTTCCCACCGGTATTTTACTAAATACTCTTGTTGAAATTAATACACCTGTAATGGCACCTAAAGGTGAAAGTAATAGTGATAAACCCAGGCTGCCATCCGTAAACCCTAACCTGTATTTTATTGTGGGTATAGAAGCTACCCATGTACCAAATAAAAGACTGGAAGATGCAAACAGGAATCCAATTGCTAATGCTGGTTTGAATTTTATAAAAGAAGAAAAGTTAGTGAGAATCCGCATCCCCAAATTTATTGTATCGAAGATGGAATATGGCTAATATTACCAGGAATTTATTTACAGCAAGATTTTATTATCAACATTGTACTAATTCTGTAATGAAAAATAATATAAAACCCCGGTGTTATTACCGAGGTTCTACTTAATACTTTTTATTTCTATTCTATTTTATCTTGATATAATTGCCCTGAGTTGATCTATGCTTTGCATTTTTTCATAATTGATGGGTATTTCTTCTGTAATACCAGCTTTTTTTACAGTAGCCATTCCGTCAATCCTTACCATCGCTTCTTTCTTTTTATACAGTTCCTGTTGATTTTTTATTGCACCGATATTATCCAGTTTAAAAACTACAGGTAATATAAATTCTGATTTTTTCTTTACCTGTACAGTTTCATCCATTTCAAAATGTCCGAAGTAAGCATTATCAATATACACATCACCCCTTGCCTTTTTTAACTGGATACTAAACCTATTGGGGTTGTAATATACAAGGTTAACACCTGTGATAGTTTGCAATACACCGGGCTTAATTAAATGTACATTCTGAATATCCCGGTACTCCGGTTGCTGTACATTTTTATTAGAACTGCATGCAGCAAAGAATACCATATCGCTGACTAAAGTAACTATCATTGTTTTCATACCGTATTGTTTTATGGTGATAAATAGGTAACACCTTAATACAGTAAACTATCAGGCCAGATTCTGTTAAAGCTTTTTCAATAGTTTATTTTAACAAGACTTTTAAGAAAGTTGCACTCAGCATATCGATAATAATTCTTGTTATGCTCTTTGCATAAAAGATCTGCCACCACGTTTGCCTCTTCCGCCACTTCTGAAATTACTGCTGAACGTTGCAGGCTGTTCAGTTTGTACCGGGCTGCTGTTATGCATTAAGCTATTATCAAACAGATGACCTGTAACAACAGGAATTGCTTTTTTGATGAGTTTTTGAATATCGTTCAAAAATATTTTTTCACTCCAATCACAGAAAGAAATAGCAGTACCGTTTGCCCCAGCCCTGCCTGTACGTCCAATACGGTGTACATAAGTTTCGGGAACGTTTGGCAATTCAAAATTCAATACATGGGTTAATTCGTCAATATCAATTCCTCTTGCAGCAATATCTGTTGCTACGAGTACACGTGTTTTCCTGTTTTTAAAATTGGTCAATGCACTTTGTCTTGCATTTTGTGATTTGTTACCATGTATCGCTTCTGTACGAATCCCTGCATGATTTAAACTTCTTGCAAGTTTATCAGCCTGGTGTTTCATTTGTGTAAACACCAGCACAGTTTCTATAGTTTCATCTTTCAGTAATTGAATTAACAGTGATTGCTTATGTTGCTTCTCAACAAAGTAAACAGATTGCTGAATAATTTCCACCGTTGTAGCAGGTGGTGTTACTTCCACTTTAACAGGACTGGTTAACAACATGCCTGCCAGTTGCTTTATTTCCGCGGGCATAGTGGCAGAGAAAAATAATGTTTGACGTTTAACAGGCAGTTTGGAAATAACGCGTTTTACATCATGCACAAACCCCATATCAAGCATTCGGTCGGCTTCATCCAGAACAAAATATTGTATATCGTTTAAGGTAAGGATACGCTGCTGCATTAAATCAAGTAAACGGCCGGGTGTAGCTACAATAATATCTATACCGCTGCGTATTGCCTGCACCTGGCTGTGTTGTGATACACCGCCAAATATTACTTTATGTTTGAAAGGAAGGAATCTTCCGTATGCTTCAATACTCTCACCAATCTGAATAGCCAGTTCACGGGTTGGCGTTAATATTAATGTTTGAATACGGTGTGGCCGTTTCTGACCGTCATTTTGCTGGTGCATTAATTGCAAAATGGGTATAGTAAAAGCAGCTGTTTTACCGGTACCGGTTTGTGCACAACCTAATAAATCTCTTTTCTGCAAAATAGCGGGAATGGATTGTTGTTGTACGGGAGTTGGGGTATTGTACCCTTCTTTACTCAATGCCTCTAATAAAGGCTCAATGAGCTGTAAATTTTTAAATGACACTATTAAATTATTTTGATTAAAAATGCGATAAGGCTATCAAAATGGCATTGATACTTTATCCGCCTTACGTTAGCACATCACAGTATTTGAGGAGGAATA
>JBLMVP010000381.1:0-4462 GCA_050256755.1 Sphingobacteriales bacterium
GGTAACATTCTTTACTATTACAGGCTTACAGGCTACGGCGAGCTGGGGCACCTTGCCGGGAAATCAACAATCAACATCCTGTTTTAACTACGTCATAATCCTGACAATCGTTACCTCCTGAAAAAAATAATTTTAGCTGCAATAATAATTTGCCCGGTGTTTACCGGGATAAGTAAATAGTTATATAATCGCACCTATTATAATTTAACAATTCTGCTAAGCCGGCAGCTAATAAAAACATTCTAAACTATAAACAAAAATGAAAACAAACCTGCTAAAAGCTTTTTTTAAGATTGGTACAGTATGTATCCTGGTATTTTCTTTTATGGGTAATGGTAAAGCCCAGTCGTCAACTAATGTAAACGATACAAACATTATTTATAAAGATATTGATGGAAAGATAATGACAAAAGATGCTGCCCTGAGTTTTATGAGCAAAGGGAATTTTAATATTAAGAAAGATTCCCTGGCAGACGGGAAAATAGCGATTGTTTTATATCATGAAACCGAAGAAGAAAAAGAGAAAAAAATGAAATTGCTAAGTGAAAAACTTAATAAGCTGGTTAATCAGCCTTTCCCGGCATTTACTCTCACAAACACAGAAGGAAAAAGATTTACACAATCAGGTTTTTATAAGGGAGTTAGTGTAATTAATTCTTGGTTTATTGGCTGCGAGCCATGCTTTAGAGAAATGCCGGAGCTAAACAGGGTAGTAAATAAATATAAAGAGCAGGCGGTTAATTTTGTGGCATTTACTTTTAATGAAACAGATGCAGTTAAAAAGTTTACTCAAAAAAATAAATTCAACTATATACAAATACCCGGAGCTGAAAATTTAATAAAGCAATTATCCATTAGTTCTTACCCCACGCATATGATACTGGATAAAAATGGAATTATTAAGAAAATTTTTATTGGCGGGTCAAATGATTTATATGAAAAGCTGACAACTTTAATTGAGGAAGTAAAGAAAAATCAGTAAGGATGATTCCCCTGTTGCTGGGTGCCCTGGTTAGTGTTCAATAGTCTTTACGCAGCATTTATTCTCCACAGGGTTGGCTTTGGCCGGCCCTGTGGTTCTGTTTTACAGCTACCCTACCCTGCATTTATCCATTAAATTTTTGTTCTTAACTTGTAAATTGTTCAGGCTTATATTACAGGGAAATAATAATTATAAAAATCCTGACAGAATACAAAGCCTTAATGTAAGCAGCAGGCATAAAATACACCATACTATGAAAGTTTATTCATCACTTACTGACAGATTAAAAACGCAACACCAGGCAATTGAAAACATTATTTCGTCAATTGATAGCAGTCGATTATTAACCAGGCCTAAGCCAAACAAATGGAATATTCATGACAATATTGCCCATTTGGCAAGATATCAACCAGTTTTTGTTAACAGAATTAATCAAATATTACTTAAGGAAGAACCCTTTTTGGCCCGGTATAATGCTGATGAAGATCCTGAATTTGAAAATTACAGAACATTGAATATTGACACTTTAATTAAACACCTGGATATTGACAGAAAAAGCATTTATGATTTAATAACAGCTTTAACTGACACGCAGGTAAACAGAATTGGGATTCACAAAAAATATGGCCCGTTAAATATTATTCAATGGACAGAGTTTTTTCTTTTGCATGAGGCGCATCACATTTTTACAATTTTTCAACTTGCCCATGATACAGAATTACCATAAGCTGGAACAAAAGACCAGCTGCTAACATTGCATTTTTTTATCTGCAGAGTCTGGCCAAAGCCGGCTCTGCGGTAATGTTTAATGGTTACTCTACCCTGCATTTATCTATTAAACTTTTGTTCTTAACTTGTAATTTATTAAGACGTATATCGCTGGGGAATAATAATTATAAAAACCCCCGTCAAATGCAAAGTCCTAATGTTGGCACAATTAATACTGACTATATATGATACCGGGGATTTTTGTTGGTTCAGCTTATTATGATTTAAAGTATACAGGAGAAAGACTTAAAAAATTGATAGAAAGCATTGGATTTGAGCCAATATTATTTGAAAACGATAACGTAACACATCCACATAGAAAAGCTGTACTCCAATCAGCTTATTATGAAACAGAGCCTTATCATTTAATGGTTTTGATAATTGGCGGACGATACGGTTTACCTGCAACCTTAACTAATATAGAAGACGAATGGAAAAAATATGATGAGGCATATATTTCAATTATAAGAAAAGAGTGGGAAACTGCAGTAAAGAAAAATATTCCCATACTTGTATTCGTTGATAAAAATGTTTATTCAGATTACCATACCTACAAAGAGAACCCGGTCTTTTTTGACATATTATATAGCCCGGCTTCAAAGGAAACAAAAGAAAATAAGAAATTTAAATTTGCACACGTTGATCATATTACTATTTTTAAATTTATAGACCTAACAAAAACAGTAGCAGTCAAACTTTTTGAAAAAATTGAAGAAATAGAGACTTATATAAAGTTGCAAATTTCCTGAATGTTTTATTTGCATTTAAAATCGTTTAGGAAAAAAGCAGGCGACAGCAACCTGCCAGTTACAGTTTCTTCTGCTCCCTGTAACACCTCCTCTTAGCTTTACGCAACAGCCTGTTCATTGAACCACTGCGGAGGGCTTGTGGATGCCCTATTCTACAGTTATCTGTTAGGCTTTTGTTTGTAACTTGTGCCGTTTTAAAGTATTAAACTTTGTACAGCATAACTTAAATAAACACTAAATGAACAATCTTGTATTTCGCTTTTTACTGTTCTTTATTTTGAGCAGTAATATAATCCCCGCCTTTTCTCAACCACCTGTTTTCAGTTACGAAAAATACAGTAACGGCAAAGGAGATACGCTGAATTACCGACAGCTTTTTCCTGATTATGACACACTGCGTAAATACCCGTTAATTATTTTTTTACATGGTTCGGGTGAGCGGGGTAGTGACAATGAGCAACAGTTAAAATGGGGCGTTATGAATTTCGCCGCCGAACAAAATATGATTAAGCATCCCGCTATTGTTATAGCGCCGCAATGCCCGGTGGGTATGTTCTGGTCCAATTTTTCTGAAAGAAATAAAAGCAGGGAAATGACTTTACAACCCTCTCCTTCCAAACCAATGGAACTTTTAATTTCACTTATTCAAAAGCTTATAAAAGCTTACCCTGTTGATACCAACCGGATTTATATTACGGGACTCTCTATGGGAGGAATGGGTACTTTTGATATTATTGAACGGTACCCGCATTTATTTGCAGCCGCTGTACCTGTTTGCGGATTTGGTGATACATCAAGAGCAGCATCCATAGCACACATTCCAATGTGGATTTATCACGGTGCAGAAGATGCAGCAGTAAACCCTCTCTATTCATTAGATATGGTACAGGCATTAACTAAAGCAGGTGCACACCCCGGTTTAACTTTATACCCCGAGGTTGGGCATTTTTCATGGTTAGGCGCTTACAGCGATCCATTAATGATAGAATGGTTATTCAGGCAGCACAGGTAACATTATGCTTTATCCCGTCAACGTTTCATCATAGTCTTTGCGCTGGAACATTACGGTTGGGTTAATCTTTGTTTGTAGCTTGTATCGTACCAGGATTTGGTTGCCGGGAGCAACGCCCGCCTGACCGGACAGGCAGGTTTATAAAATTCTTCCGCCTAACCGCAAAACAAAAAAAATGTTGACTGCAATTGCTTAGCAGTTTTATTTAACATTTTAAAAGCAGGTAAATATTTTAATCTTAATATTTTTATAGATTAAAAAAATCTGTATGAAAAAAACTATTACTATCTTTTTATTGGCCTGCACCCTTAACAGTTATGGACAGGACACTACAAAAATTGAACAGTATTGTGAAGTAGTTAGCATAGGAAGATTTTTAAGCACCAGAGTAACCATTGACGTAGATTATGGAGAAGAAAGAAGTGGTTGGAAAGATAACAGAATAAAAGATGAAGATGGAAAACTTAAAAAGTTTAATTCAGCAATTGATGCAATAAATTATTTAGGCAAAATTGGATGGAAACTTGTAAACGCTTATCCTACTTCAACTGATAGTAATGTTAGGACTCATTATTTATTTAAAAAGGAATTTTTAAAATCAGAGACTCAGTAATAAATACCTTATTTTCTTCTATCATCACAGGGCCTGGCCAAAGCCGGCCCTGCATTTCTGTTTACCGGTTACTCTATCATGCATTTATTGTTAAGTTTTAGTTCTTAACTTCAACTAACCATTTTCAATCAGGCTTTCGTCGCCGTAGGCGAAGTTTATAAAATTCCTCTACCGGCAGCTTGGCCCTGAACATTACCCGCAACCCGTTAAAGAAAGTGTGTATCCTAACCTACAGAAGAAAAACTAAACTTGGTATTTATAAATTAACAGCATTGAAAAAAATAACCGCTCTTGGTTTCCTGCGCACAGTGGCACTGGCAGTGCTGTTAACCGGAGCT
>JBLMVP010000382.1:0-6405 GCA_050256755.1 Sphingobacteriales bacterium
GTCGTTTGGAACCGGAGAAAAAATAGTTTGTTCCCTCAATTAGTATAAAAACCCTGTAGAACATACTGTCGTTGGGAGCTTTTTCATCATTATAAGTAAATTTATGAACAGAAGGATCGGGTAATGAAAAAATAGTGATGAAATTTTTTAAACTGTCTTTTGAACGTTGTATTGTTACCTGGTGAGCATTTGGATACCTGTTTATCCAGTTCAATGACACTTTACCTTCCTTTTTTTTGAGAGTGAATTTAGGCAGGGTATCGTTTTGAGCAATTACCCAGGTAGTGGTAATAATGCTGAGGATAAAGGATAAAACCAGGTATTTCATGTTTTTAATAACGGTAAATTTCAGTTTGTGTTTTATGTGACAAAGATAAAATTATCTCATCACAGGCTGGCAGTTATTTGCTGAAAAGAAGTTAAAATAAAAGTGTTCCTGCTGGTAAGGATAAATTTCCCTGTAAACCTCCGGTATGAATACATAATATTTTGCTGCCAGACGGGAAATATTTTTTGCTGATTAAATCATTGAGCGCATAAAATAACTTTCCGGTGTACACAAAGTCTGTTGGTATGTTATGTTGCTGATAGAAATGATTCATAAAAGTAACCAGTTCACCTGTTTTTTTTGCATAACCACCAAAATGATAATCGTGCAGTAGTTCAAAGTTTTTGTTGGGTGATAAACTTTTGACAAGAGATTCATTCATTTCAGTTGCCCCTTTCAACACAATAATGCCAATTACTTTTTGATGTGGCGCTGAACTTCTAATTATGCCTTTGAAAGTAGTGCCTGTGCCAATATCGCAAAGAATATGAGTGTATAGTTCGGAAGAATTAATGTTGCTTAAAATTTCAGTACAACCTTTTTCGCCTTCTTCATTATCGCCACCTTCGGGTACTAAATAGAAAGATGGATATTTATTTTGAAAATGCCGGTAGAGTTTCTCTCTATTACTATATTCGCCGCGACTTACAAATTCCATCTCCATTCCCATTTCTTTACAAAAAATTAATGTATGACTAAGTGCAGGGAATTCTTCGCCTCTAATAATCGCTTTGAATTTTAATCCGGCTTCTTTACAAGCGAATGCGGCAGCAGCTAAATGATTGCTGTAAGCGCCACCAAAAGTGATAATGCCTTCAGTTTTTTGTGTTATTGCTTTTTCAATATTGTACTTCAGCTTAAAATATTTATTACCTGATATAGCCGGGTGCAGTAAATCTAACCTGGCAACATGTACCAGCAAATTTTGCCGGAGGTACAAATCATCATTTAATTCATCAATCTTTATGGCTGTATTTATTTGCATGGGATTATTTACGGGAATGATAATTTTATATCTTCGCTGCGTTTACAAAAATACATTCTATAAATGCAGCCTACCTTATTGATTTTAGCAGCCGGGATGGCTTCCCGATACGGAAGCATGAAACAAATACAATCTTTTGGTCCATCTGGTGAAACGATTATGGATTATTCTATTTATGATGCCATTCGTGCCGGATTTGGAAAGGTGGTTTTCATCATTCGCAAAGATTTTGCTGTACAATTCAAAGAAATATTTGAACCCAAACTCAATGGTAAAATAAAAACGGATTATGTATACCAGGAGATGAGTTCATATACCAGTGATTTTGTTATTCCTGCCGGCAGAACAAAACCATGGGGCACTGCCCATGCTGTGCTCTGCGCCAAACACGTCATTAAAGAACCTTTTGCGGTAATTAATGCTGATGATTTTTATGGAAGAGATGCTTTTGAAAAAGCGTATAAGTTCTTAACCTCCGGTTGCAGTCACCAGTTGTATTCTATTATTGGATATGAATTGGGAAAAACGCTTTCGGCTAATGGCACTGTTAGCCGCGGTGTTTGTCATGTTGATGAGAACGGATACCTGGTGGCTATTAATGAAAGAGTAAAAGTTTATAAAAAAGATAATGATATTGTTTACGAAGATGGGGAAGGGTTACATGTTATTCCTAAAGAAGCCAAAGCATCCATGAACTTCTGGTGTTTTGATGATTCTGTATTTAAGCTAAGCGAGGAAATGTTTAATGATTTTTTGCGCCATAATCTCAGTAATCCCAAATCCGAATTTTTCATACCTATTGTAGCAGATGAATTTATTAAATCGGGTAAGGGGAAAATAAAAGTCATTCCAACTTCTTCTCAATGGTTTGGAGTTACCTATAAAGAAGACGCACCGGGTGTGCAGGAGAGTGTAAATAAATTGGTAGCATCCGGGGAATATCCTAACTCATTGTGGTAATAAATTTTTAACTTGGACTGATGAAATATCACTCCTTTTTTTTCTGCCTGTTTTTTTCCGTATTGGTATCAGCTCAATCAACTGACAGCATTTACCTGTTAAAAGCATCTCATGTTTTTGACGGAGAACAAATGCACAGCAATTGGTGGATATTAGTAAAAGGTAATAAGATTGAAGAAGCCGGCGAGGCAAATTCATTTGTTATTCCGGCAAATGCAAGGGTTATTGATTTAAAAAACAAAACATTACTTCCGGGGTTAATTGAAGGTCATTCCCATCTCTTTCTTCATCCATATAATGAAACTTCCTGGGATGAACAGGTGTTGAATGAATCAAGAGCAGAAAGAACAGCCAGGGCAGTTAATCATGCAAGGGAAACTTTGCTGGCAGGTTTTACAACAGTCCGTGATTTAGGTACAGAAGGAGCGATGTACGATGATGTTGGACTAAAACAAAGTATTGAGAAAGGAATTATTCCGGGGCCCAGAATGCTGGTTGCCACGAGAGCCATTGTGGCAACAGGAAGTTATGGCCCAAATTCATTATCAGGAGATATTAATTTTCCCAAAGGTGCTGCTGAAGCAGATGGAGTGGATGCATTAATAAAAGAAGTAAGAACTCAAATTGGTAAGGGGGCTGATATCATTAAAGTATATGCAGATTACCGTTGGGGTAAAAATAAAGAGGCAGCACCAACTTTTACAGAAGATGAATTAAGGTTAGTGGCGCAAGTTGCAAATAACAGCGGTCGTCAAATGGTAGCACATGCTTCCACCGCAGAAGGAATGCGGAAAGCTATTATGGCTGGCGTTTCTACTATTGAGCATGGTGATTATGGTACACCTGAAATTTTTAAACTGATGAGAGAAAAGAATGTGGCCCTGTGCCCAACATTAGCTGCAGGTTATTTTCTTGAACAATACAAAGGATGGAAACCGGGGGCTTCTCCCGAATCAGACAGACTGATGCAAAAAAGAAAAACTTTTAAAGCTGCTTTGGATGCAGGAGTAACCATTTGTATGGGTGGAGATGTGGGTGTTTTTTCTCATGGCAAAAACTGGGCAGAAATGGAACTGATGGTTGAATATGGTATGAAACCTGTTGATGTAATTAAATCTGCCACTTCCATTAATGCTGATGTATTTGATATGGGCAATAAAATTGGAAGAATTAAAAAAGAATTGCTGGCGGATATAATTGCTGTTGATGCTAACCCGCTTGAAGATATAAAAACGTTCAGGAATGTACACTTTGTTATGAAAGGAGGACAGATATATAAAAAATAAAAAGTCCCGCGTGTAGCGGGACGTTATTGCATTAGTAAGGATTAGTATTCTTAGTTTCCTTTTACCATAAAAATGTAATCTTTCACTTTTCTTGCCTGCACTTTTTTCTGCATCCCTTTTACACTGGAAACGGTTGGAACTTTTACATCAGCATATTCTTCATTCTTCTTCAATTCATCTAATGCTTTGTAAATATATTTTGACTGGATGGCAAACACAGCTCCTTCAGTTTGCATCTGGCGGGTACTTAATACGCCTATTACTTCTCCATTTTCATTAAACACAGGTCCGCCACTATTGCCGGGATTAGCAGGTACATCAATCTGGCAGGAAAGGGTATCGCCATTAAAACCAGTTTTGGCACTTAAATAACCTTCGCCATACACTATTTCATTTCTTGGATAACCAAAAGTGTAAATAGGTTCAGCAATATCAGTATTTGATTTGCTGATGCTGTATGGGAGACTTGTTAAAGGTTTAAAATCTTCGTCCTTTATTTTAAGAATGGCCAAATCTTTAGCATTATCTATAAATGCAATTTTAGCAATGAATTCCTGGCCTTTATTATTTTGAACAATAACAGTGCTGGAATTCTTTATTATATGAGCATTGGTTACTAAATAGCCTTTGCCATCAATAAGAAAACCGGTACCGCTTGATTTGAAATGAATATTGGGATCAACTTTGGTAATATTATTTTTAACCGTATTTAATTCACTTCCCTGGGCATCGGTTTTCTTATTTAATACTTCAATTTTTTTACTAAGCTCCTGTATTTGCTGAACATCAGCTTTAGGGGCTACAAGGTTAGTTGCGGTATAGGTAAGTAATGAAGTAACACCTGCAATTGAAGCGGCTATGGCAATCGTTTTTTTATAACGTTTCCATAAATTAACCACTTTAGCCCCGGTACCTAATTCCTTTTCTTTGAGTACACCTTCTGCTTCTAATTTAGCCTGTGTTTCGTGCAGATGATTTTTAAACGCCTTAATCTTGCTGAAACGGTTTATTTCATCCAGGAAAAAATGATGCTCCACAACCAGCTGGTCTAACTCAGGGTTGGCTTGGCGCATTTGCTCGAACACAGTTTTTTCCTGTTCGTTCATTTCCCCTTTCAGGTAACGCTCGGCTGCATCTAATAGCAATATTTCATCCATCTCAGTTCCCGTTTTTATATTGAGTAAAGAATAATTTCTTCAATCTCATAAGGCATTTGTACTTCTGGTTTTTCGCATTGTCCGCATTGGTGTAACCAAAGTTTTCTGCTATTTCCTGCATATTTTTGTTATACATATAATATGCCTCTAACAAACTTTTACAAGGCTCACCAATATGCCCCATTGCCTTGTCCATCATCAAATAAGCCTCATTCTTCTTAAGATGCTCTTCTAATTCTTCTTCCACCGGTATAATCTCTTCAAGGCTTTCCACCGGCGAACTATAGCGTTGAGACTGTTGTAATCGTTTAAGCCATAATCGCCTGCATACGGAATATACATAGGTTCTGATTTGTGCTGTCAACTCAAAGGTGCCCGACGCTGCTTTTTCATATAGTACAATCATTGCTTCCTGAAATATATCCTTGGCATCGTCTGTAGTACCATTATTATTAAGAATATAGGTCTGAATCAGGCCGAAATTCTCTTTATAAATGCTTTCAATGGCCGTTTTATCATTGGATGCCAGTCCTTTGAGCAATAAATCGTCGTTGGGATATGCTTTCACTAATTCCATTATTAATACTAATTGGGCAAAATTGTAACCCTAAACCCATAAAAAAAAATTTTTTAAAATTGGCGGGTTACCTTTTGCGCCTCCGGGTATTATTGTGAAATAATTATTATTTAAACTTTAAAAATCATCATGATGAAAAAAGCATTATTCGCTTTCGCTATTTTAGCGTTCGTAGCTTGTAACAACGAAGCTTCTACAGAAACTAAAACAGATACAACTGCTGTAGCTCCTGCTGCTGATACAACAGCTGCTCCTGCTGCTGCTGATACTACTAAGAAAGATTCAGCTGCTATGGCTCCTGCTGCTGCTGATACTACTAAGGGTAAGAAGTAATCACGCATGCTGAGCCCGAAAGGGTATGGTCATAAAAGGTTGCTTGTAGCTTTATCGACCTGAAATCAGCACAAACTTTTTCATATGGCAAGCAATCGTTAGAGGCCGCTTCATTCTTGGAGTGGCTTTCTTTTTTCTGCCTGCTTATTACCTGTTTCTTGATTCTTGTACTCCTTGTAACTCTTTTCACTTTCTTTTGCTGTAATAATTAAGAATTATAAATAGCAATAATAGCTTTTCCGCTTTGTAAAAACACACGTTTGTTTTCCATTTGTTTGAACATCAGGGAATTTTTTTATTGAAAAGATTGGTTGTTTAAACAGTAGTTCTTAATTTTGAGCATCATGTTAATCAACAAGGCATATTACTGGTTTTATTTTTATTTCTATTTTACCAATAGACCGGGAATGCTTTTGTTGAATGCTTAAACAAATAAAACGTAAAACAACATAAAGAGTCCCGGTCAAAGGCCGGGACTCTTGCATTTAATATGGCAACAAGAGTATCTATACAGGGTTATGAAGGCAGTTTTCACCAGGTGGCTGCACAATTATTTTTTGGAAAGGAAACAGAAGTCATTCCATGCGCCACTTTTAAAGAGGTGGTAAAGATTGCTTCTAATAAAAAAGAAAGCGAAGGTGGGGTGATGGCTATTGAAAATTCTATTGCAGGGAGTATCCTTCCCAATTATAATCTTTTGCAGAAAAGTAATTTAATAATTGTAGGGGAAATTTATTTACAGATCAAACAAAACCTCCTGGTTAATCCCGGAGTAAAGC
>JBLMVP010000383.1:0-8818 GCA_050256755.1 Sphingobacteriales bacterium
ATAGAAATTTGTGCAGGTAAACCTTCCGGAACCATGGCTGCTGCTACGCTGATAGAAAATACCAGTGCCATCGCTATCGAATCGTTTAATATCAGCCGTGTACCGAAAAGAAGTACCCCAACGATTAATGTAGCATATGTAATTTTTTTTGCTACATCTTTTATTTCAGTTTGGATGGGGGCATCAGTTGATTTAATTTTTTGCGAAGACGAACTTATTTTTCCAATCTCGGTCAGCATACCCGTTGCATAAACGATACCTTTTGCTTCACCTCTTGCAGCAGTGGTGCCCATGAACACACAATTTTTTATTTCAGAAACAGAAATAGTTTTTTCAATTGTGAATAAATGATCTTTAGCAGATGGCAGTGATTCACCCGTAAGAATAAATTCATTCGCAGAAAACCCGTTGGATTCAATCAACCGAATATCCGCAGGAATACCCACACCTTCGGACAGTAGCACGATGTCTCCCGGCACAAGGTCTTCAGAAAATATTTCAATTGCTTTCCCTTCCCTTATGACTGTGCACTTATCGACCACCAATTTTTTAACAGAGGCAAGAATATTTTCTGATTTCCATTCCTGGTAAAAACCAATCAACCCGTTCATAACAACAATAATCAAAAGGATGAGACCGTCCCTTGGTTGTTGCAGGTAAAAAGATGCCAGTGACGCAACAATTAATATGATAATAAGCGGACTGGTAAACTGCCCGAGCAGGATTTGATAAATATTTCTTGCATCTGAAGTCTTCAGAACATTTTTACCAAATTGCTGTCTTGCTGACTGAATTGTATTTTCGTCAAGACCAGCATTAAAATTACTGTTGAATAGCTGAACGACAGCATTAATATGTTGTTTGTAGAATTCCATTTACAACCATATTATCAATTTGAATGTTAGCTGGCACTATAACATTTTCATTAGTTTACAGGCTTAAAGATTTTTCAAAATAAAATCCACCCGTTCTTCCGGCGGAAGTACAGGAACATGTAGTACAGGAAAGGGAAGGGATTCATAAACTTCTGTAATTAATGCATGAATTTCCTGTTGTGCTTTTGCATTTTCGCTTCGTGCATAATCGTTAACCATGGGAAGAAAGTCAAGAATAAATATTTTTTTATAGACTGCTTTTTTCAACGCATTATTTAATTTTTCATCAACCGGAAGATTCAGGAAACGATAATAAGCCAGTGCATCAGGAAGTGCCCTGTCAAGAAATACTATTTCATCAGGTGAAAGCCATGCTTCCTGCTCAATTTGCATATCTAAAATTCCTGTTTGAAATTCCTGTTGATTCTTTCTTATTTCTTCGATCGTCTTTCCGGTTATTCTTTGCGTATCAATATAATGCCTCGCATGTTCAATAGCAGTTGCATATCCTCTATTACGAAGCAGGTGAACGGTTGTAGTTTTCCCGGAACCCGGGCCGCCCGTAATTACATACCAATTTGTCTGTCTGACAGCAGTGTCTTTGTTAGCAGATTTTAATAATACTTTTGTGTCCGCTTCAATTTTATTTTTAGTATCAGTCATCATTTTTTTGAGACACCATTTGCAATACCAATCTGCAAACAAAAAGGACAGAATTTTGTAAAGCCAGCCTTTTGGTTTTTCGTAGGTAACCGATAATTCAGCCTGCGCAGTATTTCCTTTGGGACAAACCAGTAAATGCATCCTGTACCAGGAATAAATAATCATCTTTGCTTCGCCGATTGTTTCCCAAATTTTCTCTACCCCTTCCACCCATTTGGTCACTTCAACTGTGAAATCCATTTTCATTCCCATCATCGTTCCTGACCATTGGTATTGGGAACCTTCACCAGTATGGTGTTTTGTAAGAAATTCAAGACGAAGTTTACTTCCCATCATCATGGCTGATGGTGTAGTCATGTGCATCCCGGTAACACCAAGATCATCCAAATAACTGAAAACTATATCAGCGGGGGCATTATAAACCTCCGTTTTTTTAATCGTTTTCATAACATAAGATTTACATCGTACTCATATCATGACCCGACATTGGATTGGCACCCTTCCTAAAAATATATTCACTGCTGAGCAGGTAGGCGCCGTGAATGACTACAATATCTCCTGCACTTAAGCCCGATTTTATTTCAATTCTGTCATCGTTTTCCAAACCAATGGTTACCATTTTATTTTTGAAAGAATGTGCACCGGTTTTTACCCATACAGAAGCAGTTTCCCCGTCACGTATTACTGCATCAATGGGAAGGCTTAATGTTTGACGTGTTTTATTTTTCAATATTACATAGGCAGGCATACCGGGTTTTAACTGGTTACCGGCGTTTGGAATAATTACCCGGATTAAATTAATTCTTGTATCAGGATTGATTTCGGGATTAACGAATTCAATTTTACCAGCAATTTCTTTACCTGAAAAATCAGGAAGCTGTACGGTGACTGTTGCGCTATTATCAATTGCTGATAACTGGGATGAAAATACCTGGGCTTCTGCCCACAATGTGGAAAGGTCGGCCAACTTTACTATTGTTCCCCCTTCCATTACATAATTTCCTTCCTTTACATCCAGCGTAGTGATATAGCCGCTGGCATTGCTGTAAAATGTAGTGAGCGGACTTGCCTTATGGCTTTTTTCGAGTTGATTAATTTGTGCTTCATTCATTCCCCACAGCAGCAGTTTATTTTTGGCACTTTGAATCAATTGGTTAAAATCAATCAACGAATTATTCAATGATTGCTGTCTATCCAAAGTAAGCAGGTATTCCTGTTTTGCGTTATTCAGTTCTTCGCTGTATATATCAAATAAAGGAGAACCTTTTGGTACGTAATCGCCAATATTTTTAAAATATAATTTTTCAATTCTTCCCATTACCCTTGAACTTACAGACGTTGCTTTCATCTGGTCAAAGTTCAGCGTTGCGGTTAATACCAGCCTGTCACCGATAGCGCCGTTACGGATAGTATCTGTTTGAATATTTCCCAGTTGAATCTGTTGTTCGCTCAGCAATATTTCATCTGCCTTCTGTCCATTACTTTTTTTCACCTGTGTTAATTCCATATGACAGATGGGGCATTTGCCGGGTTTATATTCTATCACCTGCGGGTCCATAGAGCAGGTATAATATATATCCGGGTCTTTGGAAATTTCTTTTTTGCTTTTGCATGCTGCAATTAGAAATATAAAGGATACTATTATTACAAAGGGTTGAAGTGTGCGATGTAACAATATTAAAACAGGGCTATTAAAGCCAACTTCATAATTATTTTCTTTTCTACCCATGGCTTACTTGTTTATTTTAATAAAGCTTTCACTATCCATGAGGTATTGTGCATTTGCTGCCACTAAATCTGTGGCGGTTAAACCACTTAATACCTGGATATGATTTTTATGTGTAATACCCGTTTGAATTTTTTGTGCTTTAAACCCTCCATCCGCTTTGATGAAAGCAACTTTATCTAGCCCCAAAGAGACAACCGCTTCTTTCGGCAACCAGTAAGCATCTTTGGTATTTCCGAAAATAGTGCCACGCACCTGGCTGCCAATTGGAATTTTTAAAGAAGCGTTATCAAAGTAAACTCTTGCTGTCAGCGTTTTATTTTCTTTACGATAGAAAGGTTCAATAAAATCAATCTTTGCCCTGAAATTCTTATCAGGAGCTGTTTCCGGAACTACTCTTACTGTATTACCAATTTTAACCAATGCCTGGCTTTCTGCATAAATATTCAATAATGCCCATGCTTTTGCCGGGTTGAATACAGTGAAAACAGTTTGGCCTTTCTGCAAATACATTCCTTCTTTCAATGGTAATTCTTCGGTAATGGCTGAAATATCTTTCATAATCCCCGGAGCTGTGGTCATAGAGGAAGCACCTGCTTCATGAATATGACCGCTGTAGTTACTGTACACTGCAATGGCGAAGGAAGGCTTTTGAGATTTAATGACGTCCATTAACTGTTCATTACTCATACCCAGCAACAGTAATTTTTCTTTTGCTGATTCAATAAAAGATGAATTGTCCGGGTCGTTTTTAAGTAAGAATATTAAATTCTGTTGCGCTGTCATTATCTCAGGACTATATATGTCCATTATCTTTTGCCCCTTATTAATTTTTTGATAGCGGTATCTTACGTATAACTTTTCAATCCGTCCATTAACTCTTGCAGCAATCGTTCCAACCTGTCTTGTATCGTAAGCAATATTGCCTAATGCTTCCACTTCTATTTCCTCTTCTCTTTTTTCAATTGTGGTGGTATTGAGCGCAGCTACTACAAATTCATTGGTTGGTTTTAATAAATCGTTCAGGGATATATCAGCAATCTTTTTTGAACCGGTTTCTTTCTTTACCAGCTGCATTCCACAAATTGGGCAATTGCCCGGCTGCTCTTTTATAACTTCCGGGTGCATGGGGCAGGTATATTGCGGCTTGGGTTGCTCCATATCATGCGTGGCATGTTCATTGTTTTTGTTTTTGCATGAAATGGAGCTTAACAATACAAACATTATCAAAAGCTGCGGCAATAAATAATTATATCGGTGTGTTTGCATGTGCTTTATTTTATTTCCAATATTTTTTCCAGCTCTACCTGCATGGCAAGTAACTGTTGTACCTGTTCAAGATATTCGAGCTGGGTCATGTTGAGTGTTTCCCATGCATCATAGAGCATAAATAATTCTTCTGTATTCTGTTCATATCCTAATTGCATGGTTTGATAATTCTTCCTCAATGCAGGAATGATATTATCTTCAAACAGTTTGATTTGCTTTTTCTTTACTTCTATATCTGTTTTCATACCATATGCCATCCCGCTGTATTCATTGGCCATCATTTGTTTCTGCTGGCTGAGTGATTCAGCTTTCCATTTCAAACTTTCGATGTTTGCCTTATTCATTTTAGAAGACCATTTTGCCATAGGAATTTTCATCATACCCATAAGTGTGTATTGCATAGGGAATCCCCCGAAACCAAACATATGCTCATAGCGAATACCAAACTCCGGTTTTAGTTTCGCCCTTTCTGAATTTTGTTTTAAGAAAGTGAGCTGAATATCCCTGTCTATTGCTTTTATATCACTACGGCTTTTATAAAAGGTGGCACTGTCAAAAGAAAGGGAAGCAACATCTTTAACTGCGTACGTTGTATCAATTACAAAAACCATCATTTTATCCCTGTTCATCAGCGTATTTAATACAATTCGTTTTTGTTTCACTTCATTCTCCAGCATAATTTTCATATTCTCAATATTGCCAAGAGCGGCTTTCGCTTTATAATAAGCACTTATTTTTTCTAACCCGTTTTTGTAACGTAACTCAGCATTCTTAATCATAAAGCCGAGCAGCTTTTCATTTTGTTCCAGTATAACCAGTTTCTTTTCAATGAGCACCCATTCGTAATAATTCTTTTTTGCCAATGCATATAATTCATTCAATGATGCATTCTTTTTTTCTTTTTCCACTGAAGACATGGCTTCCATATAAGCAAATTCGGCATCCTGTTTCTTTTTATTGGGAAACATCTGCTGCGCACCAATCATATACTGCCCCATACCCGTACCACCCATATCATCTTTTTTCCAAAGTTTGGTATTATAAGGAACCATCCACAGACCGGTGCTTAGTTCAGGCGGCATCCAGCTTCTTGCACCTTTGGCGGCTTCATCCATTGAACGTACTTCATAATCGTACATTTTAACAACAGGATTCGCCTGCTGAATGTTATTTAAAATACTATCCAGGCTCAATACCTGCGCCCGGGATACAGCAGCCAGTAATACTGTTATGGCCATTGTTACTATTTTTTTATTCTTTAGCATCGATTACTTCAATTTTTCCTTTACGTTTTAGTTCTCTTTCTCTCATCATTTCAAATACCACAGGGGTAATAAACAATACATATATTGTTGAACTTATCGTTCCACCAATTAAAGGAATAGTTATTGGCCGCATTACATCGCTACCCACGCCAGTAGACCAAAGAATGGGAATTAAACCAAATAAGGATACGGAAACAGTCATCAGTTTGGGCCGAAGTCTTTTTGCCGCACCGATGATAATATATTCCCTTAAATCTTTTTGCTTAATAGTTTCTTTAGAATTTCCTTTTGCAGCAGTTAATAGCTGCATGGCTTCATTGAGGTAGATTGTCATCAGCATCGCTGTTTCAATAGCCATCCCAAACAAAGCAATAAAACCAACTGCTACTGCTACTGATAAATTCACTCCATAGAAGAATACCATAAACACGCCACCCACCAATGCAAAGGGAACGGTTATCATGGTGGTGATAGATTCTTTAATGGAATGATAAGTAAAATAAAGTACCATGAAGATGATGACTATTACAACAGGCATGATAAGTTTCAGGGTTCGGTTTGCCCGTATTTGATTTTCCCATTGACCACTCCATTCCAGAAAATAGCCTTTAGGTAATTTTGAAATCATCTTATTTAATTTCTGCTGGGCTTCTGTGACGGTGCTTCCCAAATCTCTTTCCCGAACATTAAACAATACTGTACCGCGCAGCATAGCATTTTCAGAATTGATCATGGGTGGGCCATCAGACAAACTAATATTTGCCACAGCTTCCAGTGGAATGGGGCCGAAATTCATTGTTTGTACCTGCAATCTTTTTAAAGACTGTAAATTATTTCTGAAATCCTGTCCATACCGTGCATTCACAGAAAAACGCTGACGGCCTTCGATAGTGGTTGTCAATTTCATTCCGCCCAATGCACTTTCAATTACGAGGTTCACATCATCTACGCTTAATCCATACCGCCCAATCTCATCCCGTTTAATGGCTATATCAATGTATTTACCACCGGTTATGGGTTCAACATATAAATCTTTTACTCCATCAATGTCTTCCAATTGTTTTTTTATGGTTTGTGCAAAGGCATAAATCGTATCTAAGTTCTGACCATATACTTTTAACCCCACATCTGTACGTATACCGGTTGAAAGCATATTGATACGGTTGATGATGGGTTGTGTCCATCCATTAGTTACACCAGGTATTTGGAGTTTTGCATTTAATTGATTGATAATACTGTCTTTTGTTATTCCCTTTCGCCATTCATTCTTTGGCTTAAGCAGAATGATTGTTTCAATCATGCTTATGGGAGAATTATCTGTTGCTGTATTAGCACGGCCAGCTTTTCCCAAAACATGGTCAACCTCAGAAACTGATTTAATTAATTTATCCTGTACCTGAAGCAAACGCTTTGCTTCCGAGTTGGATACATCGGGCAGAGTAACAGGCATAAACAGCAATGAACCTTCATCCAATGGAGGCATGAATTCTGACCCCAGCCTTAACATCATTACCACACCCACTGCTAATGCAATAAGATTAATACCGATAGTTGTTTTTCGCCATGTCAAACACCATTTTAAGATGGGAGTATAAATCTTTTCTAATGTTCTTGTAATGGGATTCTTTTCTTCGAGCTGTAATCTTCCTTTTAAAAAGAAAGAAATTAATACAGGAGCTAATGTGATAGCAAAAAAAGCATCTACTAAAAGAATAAAGGTTTTTGTCCAGGCTAATGGATGAAACAATTTTCCTTCCATGCCAGTAAGCAAAAACACGGGAAGAAATGATGTGACCACAATGATAGTAGAATAAAATACCCCCGGCCCAACCTGTTTGGAAGCCTTCCTGATAATAGCAAGCCTTTCTTCCTTTGAAAGCGGGTCGCGGTTTTTTAATATTTTTTTAATTGCATTCATTCAGCAACAATTTTTATTTGTTTGTTTGGGCGGACATTTTTCTGTTCCATAAGAACAAAAAACACAGCAATCACCTGCTTTTGGTTTTATCATTTTAAAGCAATTAGTACAGGTATAGAAATACTGACATGCATTAAAAGGCATTTGTTCTTCCTTTTTAAATCCACAATGAGGGCAGGTTATTATACTGCTAATTTTTACACTATTCATACACCTGGTTTTTTCAATTTTTCTAATTGCGCTTCAGAAATATGCCGGTAGGAATTTTCTACCATCACAATACCATCATCCACTACTACCCCTATTGCTAATGCAATACCAGTTAACGACATGATGTTGGATGAAATGCCAAATGCCTCCAGCAGGATGAAACCAACTGCAACAGAAATTGGTAATTGAATAAGAATGATAGCAGCGCTGCGCCAGTTTAACAAAAAGATGATTACAACAATAGATACGGTTACCATTTCTTCAATTAGTGTTCCTTTTACAGAGGCAATGGCTTCCTCAATTAAGGAACTCCGGTCGTAAGATGTTTTAAATTTTACTCCTTCAGGCAATCCCTTCTCCACTTCTTTCATCTTTTCTTTTACAGCGGTTATAACCTTGTCGGCATTTTCATTATAACGCATTACCACAATGCCACCCACTACTTCTCCTTCTCCATTTGCATCAAATATTCCCAGGCGTAAATCACCGCCCATCTGAACACTGCCAATATCTTTTACCCTGACCGGAATGCCGTTATAGTTGCTTACTGCAATATTTTCTACATCATCTTTGTTTTTGATATATCCCAATCCACGGATGATGTAAGACATATCACTCATTTCAAATTTTCTTCCTCCCACATCATTGTTATTGGCTTTCACTTTATTCATTACTTCCATCAGTGAAATATTATAGAACTGCAATTTCACCGGGTCAACTATTAACTGGTATTGTTTTTCAAATCCACCAAAGGAAGCAACCTCTGCGACACCGGGTACTGTTTGCAGGGCAAATTTTACATACCAGTCCTGCAATGCTCTTTGTTCACCCAAATCCATCTTAGGTGCATCGAGATGATACCAGAAGATATGTCCAACGCCTGTTCCATCGG
>JBLMVP010000384.1:0-6104 GCA_050256755.1 Sphingobacteriales bacterium
TTTTTATATACTGCTCCAAAAATTCCCGGCAAGATTAGTTTGTTGCTTAGAAAAATTGCCATTGCCAAAACAATTTATTTATCTCTTGCCTGGACTTATGTTACGGCTGTTTTACCAATAATCATCGCAGAACAACCTTTTACAACTGCATCTGTCTATTTGATACTGCACCGCTATTTCTTTTTATATGCCCTTTGTATTTTATTTGATATTAGAGACAGGGAGGACGATATTAAGCAGGGCATCCGCTCGTTAATAACTTTTCTTGATGAGAAGGGTGTCGCTGTGCTCTTTTATTTATCAGCATCTCTCAGTATCATTATGGCTGTTCTTTTTGCCTATACAAGAAACGAATTTTTTCCCGGCATTTTTCTTTCACTCCCACTATTATTACTGGCCATATTATTTCCTTTTATTAAAACAAGTAAAAACGACTATTTATATTATTTTGTTTTGGATGGATTGATGCTCTTGTCTTTTTTATTCACCTGCGTTTAACAGGGCTAAGCATTTCTTTGGTGTTAAGCTATTTTACAGTAGGTTTGTTTGATAGTAATTACCGTAAATAACATTGTATGGCAAAAGCAGCTAAATCAAGAAAGAAATCCATTTTAACTGAACATTCATTTGAGTTTTTAAAAAACTATCATAATACGCATTCCCCCGTTGGTTTCGAAAGTACAGGACAAAAAGTTTGGCTGGAGTACATTAAACCATATATAAGCAGTCATATCGTTGACCCATATGGAAGTGTAGCGGGCATCATAAATCCTAATCAACCTTTTAAAGTAGTTATTGAAGCTCATGCGGATGAAATAAGCTGGTTTGTAAATTATATTACTAATGAAGGTTTGATATACCTTAAAAGAAACGGAGGCGTTGACCACCAGATAGCTCCTTCCAAAAGAGTTATTATTCATGGAAAGAAAGGACCTGTAAAGGCAGTTTTTGGCTGGCCTGCCATTCATACAAGAACTGGCGGAGAAAAAGAAACACAACCTAAAGTTGATAATTTGTGGCTTGATAGCGGGGCAAGAAATAAAAAAGAAATTGAAAGCCTTGGGATACATGTTGGGGCCGTAGTAACTTATGAAGACGGTTTTGAAGAACTGGCTTACGATTATTATATAGCCCGTGCATTTGATAATCGTATTGGAGGATTTATGATTGCCGAAGTGGCCCGTTTACTGCATGAAAACAAAAAGAAACTTCCTTATTCTTTATATGTAGTAAATGCCGTACAGGAAGAAATTGGCTTGCGTGGTGCCGAAATGATTGCCCGGCGCATAAAACCTAATATTGCCATTGTAACTGATGTAACTCATGATACTTCTACCCCAATGATAAGCAAGATGGTAGAAGGTGATATCAGTTGTGGTAAAGGACCTTCCTTATCAACTGCTCCTGCAGTACACAATATGCTGCTCAATATTGTTGAACAGGTTGCCACTAAAGCAAAAATTCCTGTTCAGTGGAGGGCTTTAAGCAGGAGCACCGGAACAGATACCGATTCATTTGCGTATGCCAATGACGGTTGTCCATCGGTATTAATATCAATACCGCTTCGTTATATGCATACTACTGTTGAAATGCTTCACAAACATGATATCGAAAATACTATAAAACTTATTTATGAAACCTTACTGACAGTTTCACCAAAAACCAATTTAAGTTATCTTTGACGCTTATGAAACCTGTATTACTTTATGTTGACCCGGGAAGCACCAGTTATTTACTCCAGGTAATTATTGCTGGGGTGGTGGGTATTGCTGTATATTTTAAAACTATCTGGTGGAAGATTAAATCCATATTCTCTAAAGGAGATAAAAAAGATATTTCAACAGAAGAACCAACTGATGAATAGTTTGCCCTCTCATCCTGCTTCGTTTAAAGATCCTGCGGGGTTTATTTTTAAAGTTGATGGAATTTATTACCGCCAGGTTAATCAATCCTATTCAGAGGAATATAACCTGCTGATGAGTTCCGGGCTTTACGAAAGATTGGTACAACAGAAAAAACTCATCGCCCATACAGAAATTGAAAGTCATAAATCTAATGAAGAAAAGTGGTTTAAGACATTATTGCCCCAACAACTGGATTTTATTAGCTATCCGTATGAATGGTGTTTTGACCAGTTAAAAGACGCTGCATTATTAACACTGCAAATTCATAAGGAATCACTAAAAGCAGGTATGAGTTTAAAAGATGCTACTCCATTTAATATTCAATGGCTAAATGGGAAACCTGTTTTCATTGATACACTTTCATTTGAAAAATATACTGAAGGAGAACCGTGGGTAGCATACAAACAATTTTGCGAAAGTTTTTTTGCCCCTCTCCTTCTGATGCGTTACAGGAATCAAGAATTAAATAAATTATTAATTAGTTATCCAAATGGTGTCCCATTAACTATTGCAGCTGATTTATTGCCGGCTAAAACAAAATTTAATCTCAGCACTTACCTGCATATACATTTACAGGCCAGGTTTCAGCGAAAAGCAGGTGACGGTCAATCAACAAAAAAAAATCATCTTGGATTAGAACAGTTGAATAATATTATTGAGAGTCTTTACAGCTGTATAAAAAAACTGGAACTTCAAAAACAAAAAACAACCTGGAACAATTATTACGAAGAAACGATTTTAAGCAAAGATTATCTTGCAGCCAAAGAACAATTTGTTAAAGAATTTATTTCCCTGTCTGACCATAAAACCATTCTTGATCTTGGAGCAAATACAGGGGAATTTTCTTTACTGGCAGCACAAACAAGTGAAAGAGTTATTGCAGCCGATTTTGATGCAGACTGTATTAATAATTTATACAATCAAACAAAGCAAAATAAAAATAAAAATATTTTTCCCTTAGTGATAAATATTTCAAATCCAACGCCGGCTATTGGCTGGGCTAATAAAGAGAGAGAATCTTTTTGGCAAAGGATAAATGTCGATCTGGTTATGGCACTAGCCCTGGTTCATCATTTATGTATTTCTGGTAATATTAGTTTTACCATGCTGGCAGATGTATTTAAAACCAAATGCCGTTATCTTATTATTGAATTTGTTCCAAAAGCAGATCCCAAAGTTCAGCAACTATTAAACTATCGTAAGGACATTTTTGAAGAATATACTGAACCCAATTTTGAAAAAACGTTTTCTAATTACTTTGTGATTATTAAACAAGAAACAATTATATCAACCAATCGTATTTTGTATTTGATGAAAAATAAGAATACCAATGTTTAAGAGAATATATTCAAAAATACGACCCTTTCATTTCGTTTTACTGATTCCATTTTTTTTATTGCATGTAACCAACTTTTATTTTGGTCTGCTTCCGCAAAATGTAGTTATCAAATCAATTATTGCCTACTCTGCATTATGTATATCGTTGTTTCTTTTTTCAAAAGTTTTTTTAAAAGACAATAACAAAATAGGGGTGTTTGCATTTGTATCCCTTGGATATTTCTTTGGTTTCGGATCCGTAAAAGATTTCCTTGAAACATTCCCTTCACTGCACAAATTAACATCATACCGTTATTTCCTTAGTATAATTGCCTTAATGCTCTTCTTATTATTTATATATTTAAAAACAACAACCAGGGATTTAAGGCGTCTGAATAACTTTCTTTTTTTAGCAGTAACTGTAAATTTTCTGCTGGAGCTTGTTTTATTTTCAAGAAATGTAATAACCCACGCGGAACTAAAGAACGATTTAGGTGATCCGAATTTAACAGCAGTAAAAGCTTTTACTCCTTGCACTAACTGCAATCAGCCTGATATCTTTTTTATAATTTTTGATGAATATACCAGTTCCGACTGCTTGAAAAAATACTGGCACTACTCTAATGATACTTTAGACAATTATTTACATGAAAATAAATTTTTTATATCTGAAAAATCAAGAAGTAATTATTGCTTTACTACTTTTTCCTTATCCTCAATACTGGAGATGCAATACCTGAACCTCCCTGAAGGTTATACACAAGCTATAGCAAAAGATTTTGGAAGAGGGGAATTTACCGTAATGAATAATACAACAATTAAAATACTTGAGAAACAGGGGTATTCCATTCACAACCACTCTATTTTTAATTTTGAAGATCATCCTACGCTGATAGGCACCTACTTTTATCAGTTAAGGGGCATGTATTTGGATGATGAAACATTGTTTGGCAGAGTTAAAAGAGATATAGCCTGGAATTTTGGTGCCTTTTTTGTCAAGGATGTTGAAAAGAAAGTAAAAGAATCAATTGCAGAAAAAGCTGACCGTCAGGTTCAATACAATTCTTATTCTTTCAACCTGGCAAAAAATGCTATAAAAAACCAAGCTCCCGATAAAAAAGATTTCTTTTATTTTCATTTTTTATTACCTCATGACCCATTCGTTTTCGACGCAAAAGGCAATGTAAAATACTATACAGATTTCAGAAGCGATATCAGGGAAAAATATCTTGAACAATTAAAATATACAAATACCCTTCTTATAGATCTTGTTAATTATATACAGAAACAATATAACAGAAAAGCAGTTATTATTGTTCAGGGTGATCATGGATTTAAAGAGTGGCCCGGTGAAGAAAATTACAAAGACATTGCATTTCAAAATCTAAATGCTATTTTTTTACCTGATACAACTTACACCGGTTATTATGATGGGGTAAGTTCAGTAAATACTTTCCGCCTGCTTTTCAATCACTACTTTAATACAAGTTTTGACATTTTACCTGATAAATCAATACAAGTTTACATCAAACCGGAATTGAAAAAAAACTATGGTATCAGGCAGAAAAATAACTAAGCATAGTCTATTTTTACAACATTAAATTAATAATTGCATGATTCGTCATAACTGGACTACAGAAGAAATTGC
The DNA here is from genome assembly GCA_050256755.1 of Sphingobacteriales bacterium. Lineage (GTDB taxonomy): Bacteria > Bacteroidota > Bacteroidia > Chitinophagales > Chitinophagaceae > AWTP1-9. Next base: position 4,870 of record JBLMVP010000384.1, read on the forward strand.
ACAAATTTATCATTCGCCTCTGCTTGAACTTATTTACAAAGCCGCCACCATTCACCGTAAATATAATGATACAGGAGAAGTACAGGTTTGCACTTTGTTGTCAATTAAAACAGGCGGTTGTTCCGAAGATTGTGCTTATTGTCCGCAAGCAGCCCGTTATTCTACCGGAGTTGATGTGCAGGCATTAATGAAGAAAGAGGAAGTGCTCGAATATGCGGCAAAAGCAAAAGCAGCAGGTAGCACCCGCTTTTGTATGGGAGCAGCGTGGAGAGAGGTAAGAGATAATAAAGACTTTGACCGTGTACTGGATATGGTGAAAGGTGTTAATGAAATGGGCATGGAAGTTTGCTGCACACTTGGTATGTTAACAGAAGATCAGGCAAATAAATTAGCAGATGCCGGATTATATGCTTACAATCATAATCTTGACACTTCTTCAGAATATTATGGCGAAATCATTCATACCCGTACTTATGATGATCGATTACAAACTTTAGACAATGTTCGTAAAGCAGGTGTTTCTGTTTGTTGTGGCGGAATTGTTGGTTTGGGTGAAACACATGAAGACAGGATAAAAATGCTGCATACACTTTCAACAATGTCTGATCATCCTGAATCTGTTCCTGTAAATGCATTGGTCCCTGTCAAAGGAACACCACTTGAAAATAATAAGCAGGTTGATATTTGGGATATGGTTCGAATGATTGCCACCGCAAGGATATTAATGCCCAAAGCCATGGTGCGTTTGAGCGCAGGAAGAACTAATATGAGTGTGGCTGAACAATCGCTATGTTTTATGGCAGGAGCTAACAGTATTTTTGCCGGCGACAAATTATTAACTACACCAAACCCCTCTTTTGACGAGGACAAAGCAATGTTCCAATTGTTGGGATTAACTCCAAGAGATGCATTTAAGGATGAAAAAGTTTTAGCTTAACATGCTGAAAAGTGTAAACAAATTATCAGTCCTTGCTCCAAAGCAATTTTTCAGATTCTTTACGCTCCCTCTTTTTTTCATCCTGTTAAGTTTTTTTTATTTTAAATATCAGTATGTCCCTGATCCGGATGGATATTCTTACTCAGAAATTGCTTTAAAGTACAGGCAGGGTAATTTAATTGATGCCATCAACGGATATTGGTCGCCTTTATATTCATGGATAGCAGTTCCTTTTTTATATTTTACGAAAAATGCCTTTCTTATACTAAAAATAATTAATGGCATTGCAGCACTTTTG
>JBLMVP010000385.1:0-4514 GCA_050256755.1 Sphingobacteriales bacterium
AGCTTAATTTATTTTTCCAGTCATAATTTTATATCTCCATTTTTAATAAATATTCTTCCAGCCTTGCAACAGTTTGTACCATTCCTTTATCAGCTCCATATTCACGAATAACCCTTTGCAATTCTTCAGCAGATTCAAAAACTGACTTCATGGTAAGTTTTGTTTTACTGCCTTCTTTTTCGAAATTTATAGTCACATGAAAATTGATAGGCTCAGTATCATCATCGCCTGAATGTTTATAAATGAGCAATGATGGTTTTACTACTTCAATAAAAATAATTTTGTTAGGATAATTTCTTCCATCAGGTCCATGCATCATGAAACGCCATATACCACCAGCAGTTACATTTATTTCATGAGTGGTGGTAGAAAAGCCAATGGGGCCCCACCAGTGGGTGATATGTTCAGGATTTGTCCACGCTTCCCAAACTAATTCCCTGGGAGCATTCAGTAATCGGCTTATTGATAGTTCCCTGTTGCCTGTTTCTTTAATAACTGTTGACATGATTGTATGTTTTAAGTTGGTTAAGACTATTGTACAAGATTGATAAGGCGATCAAGACTTTGGTTCCATCCTTCATTCATGCCGTCAATATGGTGAAGACCTTCGGATTTAATTTTAGATACAACAGCCTCAAGCATAAGCTTTGTTTTTCCATCTTCATAATGGAAAGTAACTGTATTCATCACTTCAAATAGTCTTTTGCCTTCTGCATCCAATGCGGCGCTGGTAAAAACTATTTTTTCATTGGGTATAATTTCATGAAATTCTCCATCCATTGGATAAATTGTTCCATCGGGCCCCTTCATATCAATATAAATTCCGCCACCAGCTTTTACCTCAATTTCACATACAGGATTGGTGAAACCATAAGGTCCCCACCATTTTTCTAACATATTCTTGTCTGTCCATGCTTTAAAAACTAATTCACGGGGAGCATTTATATTTCTTGTTATCGTAAGCGTATTTAAAAAATTCAAACTGCCCATGTAAGCATCAAGCTTTTCAATATTCTGTTTCAATCCTTCATCGGCTTTAAATGTCTTCACCACCTGTTCAAACTCTTCTTTTGTTTGAAACAGCATATTCCATGTGAGGAATGTTTTATTTTCTTTCTTTTCAAACGTAATGGTGGCGGTAAACTTTGGTCCTGAAACATGTTCAAAAACAATTTTTTCGGGCTTTCTGATTTCTTTATAAATGCTTTTATTTTTATAATCTGTTCCATCTGGTCCATGCATAATAAAATCCCATTCACCTCCGGGCTTCACATCCATTTTAAAAATCGTGTTTGAAAATCCATTGGGGCCCCACCAATTTTTTATATGTTCAGGATTTGTCCAAACTTCCCACACCAGTTCTCTTGGTGCATTGAATAAACGTGAAATGGTTAGCTCTCTGTCAGCAGTAGCTGATTTATTTTCTTTTACGTGTAACATGTTTTTTATTTTTTGTGTTCACTGAATTTTTTGTTTGCAGGTCGTTAAGATAATTTTCCAATGCATCTAATTTTTGTTCCCAGAACTGCCGGTATTGTTCTATCCAGTTAGATACTTCATTTAATCGTTCCAGTTTCGCTTCGCAATAACGCTCACGTCCCTGTTGCTTGACGATGACCAAACCACATTCAGTAAGGATTTTAATATGTTTGGAAACGGCAGGCCGGCTGATGTGAAATTTCTCCGCTACAGAATTAAGATTAAGCGGTTGTTGCACAATCATTCCAATGATCTGTCGGCGGGTAGGGTCGGCTATTGCCTGGAAAACATCTCTTCTCATAGTATCACTTATTTATGTAACCAATCGGTTACAAATATAGGAAACCTTTTGGTTACGCAAAATATTTTTTCTATTTTTTTGTGATTTAAGGGAAATAAGAAAAATTTAGAGGAACACATTTATCTATCCCGGTACACTTCTATTCCAGCACACTGCAATGAAAGCCATTGCTATTTACGATGTCGATGATTTCGTTAACAGGAATAGTGTCGCCTTTTACACGAAGAATTTTATCGCAATCATGTAAGTCGAAATTTATATGGAAAGAGGGGAGATGCTCTTTAAGTAAGGCAATGATTAGTTCAGCCTCTATTGTACCTGGTACATTTGTTTTAAAAACTTCAATCATTGTTTGCCTGATTACTTGTCCATCAATTGCAGATGTTCTTTAATAATTCGTTCCAGTTCTTTTTTATTAGCTTTTATTGCTTTCAAATCTTTTAAGCAGACAATACGCCGATCCCTGTAATTCCCTTCCAGTAACGGAGATTTAATTTTTATAATCAACGGATGATGAAAGATTAATAAAAGCCGGCCGGGTTTATATGGGCCAAACGTAACAATATCATCCTTGTAGTAATAGCTGGGGGCGTTCCATTTTATTCTTTCGTTTAATTTGGAGCTGGCGGCATTAATAATTTTTCTTACAGCATCTATTTCGGTTTTTACTTTAGGCTTGAGTTTACTCATCCATTCGTTAACCTGTTCCTCAACTGAAGATCTGTTCGATTTTGGTTTTTTAACAACAGGGTTAGTTTTCTTTTTCGCCTGCGTTTTTTCTTCGTTTTCTAATACCCTGAACTTTACTATTTGGGTTATCAACTTAAGCGGTATTGGCTTATCATTCGGAAACTGTATGGTGCCTTTTGATGTTTGATAACCTGACAACTCTTTTTTAAATGCTTCTATCCCTCCTGCAGTGGGATAAAAACCAATATGATTTTTAAATGCAGCAAAATAAACCAGTATCCCCTGGTATTTATAAGCAGGCATTTGATAACTGATTACTTCTTCTGCACCTGGTGCCGCTTTCCTGATTGTTTGACGAATTTGCTCAAGACTGGGTCTTATATTTTCAGGTTGCACTGAAATATAATCGTCAATATCTTTTATAACAATAGTTGCTGACTTCATAATGATTGCTATTTGTTTATTGGACGATAGCTTTTTGTTTTTTATTCCAGAATATATAAGACAATACGCCCGGCACTATCCATGCCAGCAAGGTCAACATCATTGGGTCAACTTTACCTGCCACGGCTATACCTGAGTAAACAGCACCGGCAAGGTCAAAAAACAATCCTGCATAAGCCCATTCTTTTATTTTTTTTAAACCAGGAATTAAAATGACAATAACACCCAGCAATTTTGCCACCCCGGTAAACGGAATAAAATAAACAGGGTATCCGAGAATATCATGAATGAATTTTATAGAATCTTCGTTTACCATTATACTGGGAATTGCAGAGAATGTCATAAGTGCAGCAAATAAAATAGTGAAAACCCAGTAAAGAATATTTGTTCTTTTCATAGTTTATAATTTTGTTGGTTGAAAAAATCGTTTGGCAAAAAATGATATCGGTAATCCAATACATACAAATAATATAGCTGCCGCAATAGCTGCTTTACCCAGGTTGAATACAGGGGGCTGTATTTTACTCAGCCGAATAATAATTTGAGTTGTTATAGCCCAGGCAACAAGTGCAATAAGCAAACTGTTAAGTACAATACTACGATGTAAAAATTTTAATTTTGGATAGAGCAAGAAGAAAACAGTGGCACAGGAAAATGCGATTATAAAGTGAAATACTAAGCCCAGCGCCATTGTTCCATAACCGCCAGTAAAAGCTTCTTTCCCCAATACTCCGCTGGCTATGTACCTGAGGACTGTAGCAGGTGTGGTGCCCCTTAATAAATAAGCATGGATACAGGCAGCTGTTATATCTAAACTGCCGGCAATTAATGTTGTTTTTAAAATTTGTTTCCACATATTGTTGGTTTTTGAATTATGGTTTCTCCCTTCCCGCAAAATTTCCTTTTCCTGTTAAAAAAAGTATAGCTTTCGTTACATTTTTTTCTACCGATGCTTCGCTTTTAAGATGATGGATATAACGCATTATTTCTTTTTGCAGCGACGGGCTTAGTTCCTGAAAAACCATATTGGCTTTTTTGTTTTTTTTCAAAGCTGTTTTTAATTTAGGATGCATGGGTACAGTTCTATCAACCGGGTCAAATTCAATTTGAATAATTACACTATCACCAACATCTTTACCTGCAGCGTTACGTATATGGGTATTCAGGTACAAGCGCCATTTGCCACTATATTTTACAAGGGTTCAAATAAACGGATGATCATCAATTAATCCTTTAACCGGGATAGCGCCTTTGTCTTTTCCAGCTTCGGCAAAAATATTTTTCAAAACAGGGGATGGTATTAAAACATAAGGATTGATTCCTATCTTAAATATTTTAGCAGTAAAACTGTTCATCAAAATAAATCATGATGTTAATACCGGTCCTGTTGAATTATCAGGCATTGACCAATTCTTCAATATTAAATTTTTTCGATTTCATTATAACCTTTCCCACATTGCCAGCTTTAGCAGGGTCGCTCATTAATTTGCCCAATACTGAGGGAACAATTTGCCAGCTGACACCGAACTTATCTTTTAGCCAGCCACACATACTTTCTGCACCACCATTTGCTGTTAATTTATTCCAATAGAAATCTATA
>JBLMVP010000386.1:0-4584 GCA_050256755.1 Sphingobacteriales bacterium
TAAGGGAAGGATGCTGGATAAAGGCGATCCCTTTGCAAATTTCTGGGAAAAACGTCCACTTACTGCTTCTATAACGTGGAATATGGATTATGAATGGAAAGATAAAGAGTGGATGAGAATCCGTAAAGAACACAATTCACTCGAAGCGCCATGGAGCGTTTATGAAGTGCATTTGGCAAGCTGGATGCGGCCTGATAAAAATGATGAAGAATCTTACAACACTTATGAAGTTATTAAACAAAACCTTGTTCCTTATGTAAAAGAGATGGGCTTTACACATGTAGAGTTTATGCCGGTAATGGAACATCCTTTTGATGGGAGCTGGGGTTACCAGTGTTGTGGTTATTTTGCTGCTACTTCAAGGTTTGGAGATCCTCAAGGTTTCATGGACTTAGTTGATGCATTACACCAGGAAGGTATTGGTGTTATACTGGATTGGGTACCTTCTCATTTTCCTTACGATGCACATGGTTTGTATATGTTTGATGGCACACATACTTACGAGTATGCTGATATGCGAAAAGGATTTCATCCCGACTGGAACAGTTATATTTTCAATTACAAAAGAGGAGAAGTAAAATCATTTTTAATCAGCAGTGCCAGGTACTGGATGGAAAAATTTCATGCGGATGGATTAAGAGTAGATGCTGTTTCCTCCATGCTGAAATTAAATTATTCCCGTAAGCATGGGCAATGGGAACCGAATGAATATGGTGGTGATGGCAATCTTGAAGCAATAGCTTTTATTAAAGATTTGAACGAAACATTATTCCGCGACTTTCCGGATATACAAACAATAGCTGAAGAAGCAACAGACTGGCCGGGTGTAAGTAAACCAACATTCACGGGCGGTCTTGGTTTTGGAATGAAATGGATGATGGGCTGGATGCACGATTCTTTGGATTATTTTAAAATAGATCCAATCTATCGCCAGTTTCACCAGGATAAATTTACTTTCAGCATGATGTATTACTATGATGAAAACTTTATGCTGCCTTACAGTCATGATGAAGTGGTACATGGTAAATCGCCAATGTTGTATAAAATGCCTGGTGATGACTGGCAAAAATTTGCCAATCTCCGGTTACTGTATAGTTATATGTTTACTCATCCCGGTGGTAAATTATTATTTATGGGAGATGAGTTTGGTCAAAGCAGCGAATGGAATTATAAATCTGAATTAGACTGGCATTTATTGCAATTCGATTCACATAAACTACTAAGGGACTGTGTAAAGGATTTGAATCATTTGTTACGAAACGAACCGGCCCTTTATCAAAATCAATTTATTATTTATGGCTTTGAATGGACAGATCTAAATCATCGGGCAGAAAGCGTCATCGTTTACAGGCGCAAAGGCAAAAAATCAAATGATGATGTTGTAATTGTTTTAAATATGACCCCTGTTGTAAGAAACGACTGGAAATTGTATCTTGAGGGCAAGGAAAAGTGGACAGAGGTTTTTAATAGCGATGACAAAAAATACTGGGGAACCGGTAATGTTTTTAACCCAGATATACCCTGCACCTTGGTAGATAAAAAAGAAAAACGGTACGAACTAACCCTTCATTTACCCCCGCTGGCTGCAGTTATATTAAAATAACTGTCTGTTTTGGACGGTATTTTCCCACAATCCAACCTGATTGGAACGTTTTTTGGCCAGGTTTAATACTTAAAAACCCATTTTTTCGTTTGTAAATCAGCGTAAGATGAAGTATTTTGTGTGCAATCCGATAAACCCGTATCTATGAAAAAAGTAACATTACTTTCAACCCTGTTAGTATTACTCTCAACAGCAGGCTGGGCATTTAATTCAAGTGACAGTGCCAAAATTTACCTTCAAAAAGGACTTCAGGCAAAAACTGAACGCCGCTGGCAATTAGCCATTAATAATTTACAAAAAGCTGTATCGTTCGACCCCACTGATAAAGAAGTGCTGATGGCACTGGGTGATGTAGCTTATGAAATGAAACAATACAATGCTGCTATTAACGCTTTTGAAAAATTACTTTCTGTAGAAGCAAATAATAATAATGCCATTGAAAAATTAGCCAATCTTTATTTCTGGTTTAATAATACAGAAAAAGCAACAGCCTATGCAACCCGCATGGAGGAATTGAAAATTGGCGGCAATCGACCTGATTATATCATTGGTATGTGTGCGTATAAGGATGAAAATTATCCCATTGCTATCAACCGCCTGTTAAACTACCTTGATGGTGATCCCAACAACGCAGAAGTTACTTATAATATAGGTCGTGCTTATGTTGATTTGGAAAGATATGAGAAGGCAATTACATTTTATGAAAAAGCAATTCAACTTGAACCTAAAAATTTCATGCATATTTATGAATTAGGAATGGTTTATTATGCCCATCAAGATAATAAAAAAGCTATTCAGTATTTTGAACTGGCTGCAGCAAATGGTTTCAGGCAGGATGCTGATTATTTTGTTAATCTTGGGAATGTGTATATGAATACAGGGGATAATAAAAAAGGAATTGAGTTATTCCAAAAAGCGCTTGAAAAGAGACCTTACAACCAATCAATATTAAATGACCTGGCCTATGCTTATTATTACAATAAAAATTACCAGGATGCTATTGATACATGGGACCAGGTTTTACAGTTAGATAAAACCAATGCCCGATCTCTTTACATGATTGGCATGGCCTATCAAAAGAAAGGAGAGAAGAGTAAGGGGCAGGCATTATGTGATAAAGCAATTGAATTAGATCCCAGTCTTTCAAACATGAAAACACAGACGGGTGGTTTAGGGTTGTAAAAATTTTTTATTCAGATAATATTTGAGCCCCGCTTTTAGCGGGGCTTTTTATTTACCCATCAACAGCGTACATTCGCAAAAATTATAACAATGGGCATTGCTGATAAATTATTTAATATGAAAAATGAAAAAGCCACTTCTAATCTCAAAGCAGGACAGGACTTTTTAGCTGCTAATAAATTAAAACTGGGTATAGTTGAATTGCCCAGTGGTATGCAATATGAAGTTATTAAAGAGGGAACTGGTGTAAGGCCATTAGCTACGAATAAAGTTACCTGTCATTATCACGGAACATTGATTGACGGAACGGTGTTTGACAGTTCTGTAAAAAGAGGACAATCAGCTACCTTTCCACTCAACATGGTAATTAAAGGATGGACAGAAGGATTGCAATTAATGAATACCGGAAGTAAATGGCGGTTTTTTATTCCGCCGCAATTGGCTTATGGCGACAGGCAGGTAAGTGCACAAATTGGCCCTAACTGTACATTGATATTTGAAGTAGAATTGATTGAGGTGAGTTGATAAATATCCTGAGTTTTTAATTCGGGTTAATGGAGCTGAAACAAAACTGTTAACGGCTATGTACTTTGTTGTGTTTAGGTAGTTTTATTCTGATATAAATATGTCTTATGTTATTTTTCCCGGTATCTCTTTCATCAATTTCAAATTTATCAAGACTCCTGATTAATGGCAGCATTTTCTGGAAGCCATAATTCCTCGGGTCAAAATCAGTTTTTTTCTTTAAGATAAAATTTCCTAAATCACCTAAAAAAGCCCAACCGCTTTCGTCAGCCAAATCAGAAACACTGTCCGTTATTAATTTTATCAAATCCTGATTGACTTTGTTTAATGGTTTTAATGTTGGTTGTGGAATTTTTTGTGTTGTTTTATTGCTTTCACTTATTATTGGTTTTGTTTCTTCCGCTTTTAAAATTTCTATGTAAATAAATTTATCGCAGGCGGTAATGAATGGGGCTAATGTTTTTTTCTCACCCATTCCAATTACAAACATACCGGCTTCTCTTAACCGTATAGCTAATCTTGTAAAGTCGCTATCGCTGGAAACAATGCAAAAGCCATCTACTTTACCGGAATACAAAATATCCATGGCATCAATAATCATGGCGCTGTCACTGGCATTTTTACCTGATGTATAACTATACTGCTGAATGGGTGTGATGGCATTTTCCAACAAAACATTTTTCCATCCGGCAACAGTTGGTTTTGTCCAGTCTGCATAAATGCGTTTAAATGTCGGTATGCCAAATTTTGCTATCTCTTCCAGCATCTCTTTAATATTGGCATATGGTACATTGTCAGCATCTATCAATACTGCAAGCCGGAGGTCTTTTATTCCATTTTCCATATGCTGAATTATTTTATGGGGACTTTCAAGTACTGTTTGTATATAAATATACGGAACTCTGCTGTGTACCTTTCCTCCGGCCTGCGGACATTGTTTATTACGAGAAAGACAGCCTCAATACATGAAATACAACTGCTATTGCAGCAGCGACAGATGTTTTTACGGCAGGTTCACAGTCGCTTGTCACTCCATCACAGCCCCTTATCACGACAGCACGATTCGCTGTTCTTTCTGATAAATGCTTTTACGGGTTTGAAAATGAAGGATTTGAGCTGAAAGTGCTTAAACAAGAGTAAGAAAGCACAGCGCAACATCACCCATTAACAGCAAATGCTCAAAAGAGTGTTGCAACATCCTGGTTTAACCGCAATACGGGGAAACGTTTGCGAGAAATTAGGGGGTTTGTGCAAAATGCGTGTTGTTGGTCAGA
>JBLMVP010000387.1:0-4607 GCA_050256755.1 Sphingobacteriales bacterium
GTTATCTTCGACTTTAGTAAAAGTTAATAAAAGCCTGTTTGAAGATCCGTTGCCAATGGATGTTTTTAATTCAGCTGATGTTGAATTGGTATTACTTGGAAATCTAAAACCATTGTTATAATAGTTAATATTAATGTTACTGCTAACATTTGGATTTATTCTTAAGCCATTGGTATATCGGTGACTTAATGACAACCGATTTTTATTACTGATATTCCAGTCAAGCTTAACAGTAAATCTGTCAGCATTAGTTTCATCCACATTGTTTGTAAAATCCCCAATATCATAATTGTATCTTGTTTTCACATAGTCCCTTAAATCATAAAGGGACTGGCCTTTTGTAGTACCAGTATAATTAGATGCTGTAAATGGCTGAGGTCTTGCGTCTTCCTGCTTCTCTACACTTAAAAAATAAAATAATTTGTTCTTGATTATTGGACCTCCAATCCTGAAACCATATGTTTTATTCTTGAAGTTCGGAATCTTAGTAGCGTTTGCTTTTAAGCCGGTAGGAGTTTTTCCAGTCAAATCCTGGTTTCTGTAAAAATAATACAGTGATCCATCAATCTTATTAGTTCCTGAGCGGGTAATAGCATTGATGCCTCCACCTGTAAAGTTGCCAATAGAGGCATCAAATGGGGATATCACCACACTGAATTGTTCAATTGCGTCAATAGAAATGGGAGCAAGGTTGGCCTGACCACCATTAGTTCCTGAATTACTTAAACCAAATACATCATTATTTACAGCTCCGTCAATAAAGAAGGCATTATAACGATTATTTTGGCCTGCGATAGAAACGGCACCCTCTTGTCCGCTGCCAACCAATTTTGCCTGGGGCACTGAACGCAGAAAGTCATAAATATTGCGACCTACTGTAGGTAGGTTTTGTAATTTATCGCGACCGATAGACGTTTCAGTTCCACCGCGGGAATTGCTGGCCGCCCTGGCGCCACTCACTACTACTTCTGTTAATACAGTACTTTTGTCAATCAATACATAGTCATATTTTCCTGTTTCTCCAAGTGAAAGGAAAATGTCGCTTTGTGTTTGTGAAAGAAACCCTGTAAAGCTCACTTCAATTGAATATGGGCCACCGGGGTTCATGTTTGAAATATTAAATCCACCATCTTTCCTGGTAATTGTTCTGTAAATAGTACCAGTAGGTTGGTGGGTGGCTGTTACCGTCGCTCCAACAAGACCGTCACCGGATTTTGTTTTTACGACTCCAGCAACACTGCTGGTAGTAACCTGGGCAAAAAGGGATAAACTGCTGAATAATAATATCAGCAGTGCAGACATAGTTTTAGATAATCTCATAAACAGCTTGTTTTACGCTTGCAAAGAAAGGAAATTCTGATTAATACCATCAAATAAAGATTAACAAATTATTGAAAAACACTTGTCTGTGTATTCGTACTAAGAAATTGTTATAAAACGCTTAATCATTCTCCATAGAACAATTCCTTTTATGGTAAAAATTAAAGCCTTGTATTTGCTTAGCTTTGCAAAAATTTTGAGCAGATGTTAGACTCTATCGAAAGTGCTATTGAAGACATCCGAAACGGCAAATTAGTAGTGGTGGTTGATGATGAAGACAGGGAAAACGAGGGCGATTTTATTACAGCTGCCCGTAATGTAACTCCTGAAGTAATCAATTTTATGAGTATGCATGGCAGGGGGCTGATTTGTGCGCCACTTGTAGAAGACAGGTGTGAGGAGTTACAACTTGAACCAATGGTCAATAATAATACTTCTCTTCATGAAACAGCATTTACAGTTTCAGTTGATTTATTGGGGCATGGGTGCACAACGGGGATCTCTGTTCATGACAGGGCGAAAACAATTCAGGCGTTTATTGATCCAGCAACTACTCCGGAAGACTTAGGTCGCCCGGGTCATATTTTTCCGTTAATTGCGAAAAGAGGTGGTGTTTTAAGAAGGGCCGGACATACGGAAGCAACGATTGACCTGGCAAGATTAGCTGGATTTGAACCGGCGGGGGTATTGGTTGAAATTATGAATGGAGACGGTACAATGGCTCGTTTGCCACAGTTAGTTGAAATCGCAAAAAAATTCAATCTCAAACTGATATCGATAAAAGATCTTATTGAATACCGGCTGCAAACCGATTCATTAATTGAAGAAGTCGTAAGGGTAGATATGCCCACAAAATATGGCGCCTTTAAATTAGTTGGCTTTAGGGAAAAACAAACCAATAACGAACATTTTGCGCTTGTAAAAGGAGAATGGAAAGCTGGAGATCCAGTAGTTGTAAGAGTACATTCATCCTGTTTTACCGGCGATATTTTGGGCTCACTAAGATGTGATTGCGGGGAACAGTTGCATAAAGCTATGCAGAGAGTAGAGCAGGAGGGTAAAGGTGTGGTTCTTTATATGAGCCAGGAAGGAAGAGGTATTGGTTTGATGAATAAATTAAAAGCCTATAAACTCCAGGAGAATGGTATGGATACTGTTGACGCTAATCTCCATTTGGGCTTTGGTATGGACAACAGAGATTATGGAGTTGGTGCACAGATTTTAAGAAAATTAAATGTTACTAAACTTAGATTATTAAGCAATAATCCCAGGAAAAGAGCCGGACTACTTGGATATGGCCTGGAAATCGTAGAAACATTACCGATTGAAGTGGTACCTAATCCCCACAATGAAAAATATTTACAAACCAAACGGGATAAATTGGGCCACGAAATATTGAAGTGATTTATTCGGCAGGAATTTTTTCTATGGTTTTAGCTTTTTTCCTTCTTTCATCAGTAAATAATTCTTTAAACAAATCAAATTCACGGGTATAACTAATCCCTAAACCTGTCCGTGCATAACGTCCACGATCTAAATCATAATTCCCGCGATTGAATACAACGAGGCGAAGTTTTCCCTGTTTGTTAATCAGGTACTCTATTGATAAATCCTGGTTGAATAAGAAATTGCTGTTGTTTTTAAATAGATTATTGTTGCTGCTGTAATCAACATTACTCCCAAGTTTTAAAACTATTCGTCCATTTAAAATATAATAATTAATGCCAATTTTTGCGGCTGCCTGTATATCTTTCAAACTGTTATTTTGAATATTAAGTGTTGAATTACCAAGACTGATATATGGATCTATATTGGGATCTTTGAATAATTTGCGCAACAGCGATTTTAAACTGTTGGCCACAAAGTTAAAAATTACCTGGCCAGCAGTACCGGCCAAAAAGGAAGTAGTGTTGGAGCCAGATACAAAACTTTGCTCACTGCTTATAAATGTATTGAACAAAAGAAGTGAAGCTACCTGCTTATTCATTTCACTTTTGTCCTGCCTGTATTTATCAAAATTGGCTTTTACAATGGGGTCATTCCTGTATTCATTCCCTTCCGGCAAGTCTAACGTAAATGAAATATCTGGGTTCTTGAGGGTGTTTGTGAGGGTTGCATTTATATATACGTTGCTCTTTTCTTTTATAGACGAACCCGTTAAAGTCGTTAAAGAGCTAAGGTTTACGTCTTTTGCAACATAACGGGCATTGATATTTATTTTAGCGTTATACGGATCCCCATTCCAGTTAATATTTCCACCGGTTAATTCAAAACCATATTGCCAGTATGTTTGAAAATTAAACCGGTATTCACCTTTATCAATTTCATAGTTGCCATTTATTGAAAGATTAGCTTTTGTTCCGGTATGTATACTAAGATTGCCTTTGCCCCTGGCTTTTACCACATCACCCGTTACATCGTCGAGAATGACATCAATTTTTGCCAGTGAATTTGCCTGCAAATCCATATCTAATGTAATATTAGTTCCGGTCCTGGTTAATGCTGATTCTTTCATTTCTTTACCATATTGTCTCCATACTATGAAATCAGCATTTCCTGACTCCCGGCTAACGCTTGCTGGCAATATGATGTGTGAAGAATCCGTAGGTGTTGCGCTGAAATACATTTTCATATCGGTATCTTCCCCACGTAAATATGCCCTGCTTATTTTGCCAATAGCTTTTCCATAGAATTGCCGGTTATCTCTTAATGTTGTATTCAATAATAAGATACTATCGCTGCTGAAATTCATTTGAAAAGCCATGTCTTTAAAAAAGTTATGATACATTACCCCCGAAAACCTGGCTTTATGATTTCTCCCCAATGTATCTTCCAGGATAATTGTCCCAAAATCTATTGCACCCTTTTGAAAATTAATATTGGCTTCGTTGAATTTATAAGTGCACTGAGTATATAAAATTTTAAATGCTCCATCTTTTATTAATGCATTTCCAATTAAATCGGGGCTTTCACTGTTGCCCACCAATCTTACTTCGCCAGTTGCATTACCTTTAATATTTCCAAACAAGGTGCCGAGGTATCTTCCCAGCCAATGAATGGCCGAATTTTTAAGTTTTATATCAATATTCATATTGTTCCTGACAGAATCTTTTGTTTGAAATAAACCATCAACTGAAAACTGGTGTTCTTCATTGTCAGAAATAACATTAAACTTTATATCACCTGTCTTATTATTAAATGAGATAGTTGTTTTTAAAAGACCAAGTGAGTCGTCTTCAAACCGGGCCTGCTCTATAGTTGGCTGACCATCTACCTGCAAATTATTA
>JBLMVP010000388.1:0-27998 GCA_050256755.1 Sphingobacteriales bacterium
CCGGTTCTTGCAGAAGTGGATCTGTCCCAATTAAAAAACAGAGAGTCTGTTGTTGAATTGGCGGGTGAAAGATTTCTCACTGTTGTAGAAGATGCCGGCTCCTGAATGTTGAATGGTGTAACACCATCCCTGTTATATACAATTACCATTGTAAACACATCCTGGCTGCGGGTTGAATTTTTTCCATCTTCAGCCACTACTGACCATGACATTACAAAAGAAATTGGACCATTTTCCTGTGTAATAGGAAAACCGGCTTTGTCCATTGCAGTTTTTATAACGCTGTTAGTTAAAGTAAGTTGCGTTGCTGTACCATTTGCATCAGCAGAAATAGAAATTGCCGGTGCGTCAATATTTCCACCTGCTGTTTTACCCACTGCTATCCAACGGTATTTAATGATTGCTCCTGTTTCAGAAAAGGCAGGAGACCATTTTACAATAATCGCCGGTGTATTGGTCAATGCAGGGTTAATAGAAAAGGTAGTGTCATTAAATGGTTGTAACAACCTGAACCCTGTTCCATTAATTGCAGGATCGGGTGAAAGTGTAAAAGGATCTTTTTTACAACCCGCTACAATCATTAACAGCAGTATAGATAAATATGTAAGCTTTCTCATTTGATAAATTTTTCAGATGATTGTTTGGGTTTATTGTTTGGTTACTTTGTAGGTATAATTACCGGCATCTGTTAAGTCTAATTCAATTTTATACTTTCCATCAGTGGCTAGATTCAAATCATTTTTATTAAAATCGAGAATACCATCACCATCTTTATCGCCATAATTAATATCCCAATTGCCATTAGCCCGGAATTTAAATGCGCCTGCTTTAAAATCTCCGGTAATGGACCATATGCCCGTTACAGGATCAAGTGTCATCGCCAACTCATCAGACCAATTATATGATGGAGGGGTGATTGAACCAATCAAACCCCACGTTGTACGTGTTGCGCTCCAGGTTAAATTTTTTAAATCACATTTAAGCCAGTAGTATCCTGCAAGATCACCGGATTTACAGTTATTCCCATTACCCGGAGATTGTATCACATGGGTGGTTCCATCACCATTATCTCCATATATCCCGTGTGCCCAATCATTCGCATCGGTAAATTTAAATTCTGCATTATCATCTTTTATATAAATATATCCTTCATAAGCTTTATCGTTTAATTTGTCAAACGCAGCTAATTTTTTAGCTTTATCTGGTGCCCAATCCTGGTAACTGCCGGGAACATATAAAGCTGGGTAATCCACTTTAACTAAATAAGGTGTTATAGTAACTGTTACCACTTTTGAATACTGGGGAGCAACTGAACTTACTCCTGTAATCTCAGATTTAATTCTGAATTGTATATCTGAAGGAGAACCGGCAGGAATCCCGCCTAACAATAACACTTTATTAAGCTCTCCATGGGTATAAGATTTCTTTTTCTCCGTACCAACGCTAAGAGTGGCAATTGGCTCTGTAAAGTTTCCGCCACTTTTATCGAGTTGTAATGTATAAGAAGTAGCGGTAGGCACCGTATAATCTACTGCATTCCATGCCAGGACAAGTGCTTCTTTTGTTTCACTGGCCAGTGACAAAACAACTGCCGAACTGGATGCAGTAAGGGTTTGCTGCGTTCCGTTTTCCAGTATCAGTTTGTTTTCATCTTTCTTACAGGACCATAGCAATATTGGCGCCATGCTCATGAAGAAAAGTTTATTAAACCATGTTTTCATAAAAAAAAATTTAAGTTATTACAATGCTATTAATAGCCTGTGTTTTGTTTTAATGCAGGGTTTGCGTTCAACTCAGGAGCTGGAATGGGGTAAATGTTTCTGAAACTTTCTACAGATTTACCTGATGGAGCACCACCTTTCCATGGCCATAAATAAGTGGAAGTGGTAAATAAACCATACCGGATTAAGTCCTGTCTGCGTTTTCCTTCCCAATATAATTCCCTCGCTCTTTCATCAAGTATTTTATTGAAATCAATGGTGGTAAAGTCAGACTTTATATTAGGAGTTTCAGGATCAAACCCATATCCCCTTCTGCGAACCTTATTTACATATTCCAAAGCAACACTATTATTAAGAGGAGAAACCTTTAACATTGCTTCAGCATAAATTAAATAAGCTTCTGACAGTCTGAACATAGGAAAATCTGTATCCACAAAAGTTGCATTTTTCCCAGGCGCACCTGCCGACGTAATATTTTTCCATTTTTGTATGGCATAACCATCATAAAATGATCCGATATCCGAAATAACCACTTTCTGACTGTCAACAAAAAACATCATCCTTCTGTCATAATCACCCGCTCCTGTTCCTGTGGTATCCGGAAATTTATTTACAAATGCACTGGTGGTACGTAAGCCGCCCCATCCAAAATCAATTCCAAAATCTGCCACTTTCATTTTTCCTCCAACTGGTGCATGTATAAGGAAATTAGTACCGCCATACGATCTTGTTTTATCTCCATCAAATGCTACAGGAAAAATTATTTCCGGAGAAGTATGGTTATCGGCCAAAAAGTTATATCCATAATGTGAATTAAGAGTATAACCGGCATCTATAACCTTTTTGCTGTAGCTGGCTGCATCCGCCCACCTGGCTGTACCTGTATATACTTCTGCATTCAAATAAAGATTCGCCATTAACATCCATAAAGCTGCTCTATCAGCTCTTGCATATTCATTGGTTTTTGGAGCAGGCAATAAACTTTCCAATTCTTTACATTCTCCTTCTACATAATTAAAAAGGGCTACCCTGTTAGATTGTTCGGGAGTAAATGCACCAATTGGGTTTTTATCTGTAACTAAAATAGGATTGGCATATAAATCTAATGCATGCCAGTAACTTAATGCCCTCAAAAAACGGGCTTCTGCCCTGTAAGCTTTTACTTTATCAGCATCTGCTCCGCTAATTCCTCTTGAAGATAATTTGTCATCTGCAGCTTCCTGTATAAAATTATTAGCCAGTGTTATCTGGAAAAACAAACGGCTATACATACCTCCAATAAATTCATCTGCTGAATTCCAGGACATATTATGAAAGCTCTTAATGGTTTTATCATCCCATCCAATTACCGCTTCGTCAGTAGGCAATTCCTGCATATACCAGTAAATACGTAAGTAGGAAGAAAAACCCTCATCGGTGATAGAGGTGATATCAGGAGAACCAGCACCACCATTGGCACTGTTGCCGGTTAAAGCAAGACCACCATAAATTTTTGCCAAAGCACTTCTGTAACCAGCTTCTGTTTTAAAAAGCACTTCATTGGTAAATGCCTGTTCAGGCACCCTGTCCAATTTTTTTGTACAGGATGCAAATAGCATCATTGCAGCCAGCATTGATGATATAATTCTTATATTCATTTTATACGAATTTTATTATAATTTAAAAATCTAAATTAACCCCAACGGCATACATGCGTGGTCTTGGATAAATGGTGTTATCTATACCGCCATTGATTTCCGGATCAAGTCCTGTGTATTTTGTAATAACAAAAACATTCTGGCAGTTAAAACTCATTCTTAACCTGATATCTTTATTCCTAAATGGTTTGCCAAAATCATAACTCAAATAGGCATTATCCATCCTGAGGAAAGAACCATTTTCCAGGTAATAATCTGAAAAAATTTGACGGTCATGAAAACCGGTCTCTAAAATGCTGTGATTGGTATTATTTAAAAAGTTCTGCCCTGTATAGATGTTTTGATAAACTGCCGTGTTTTTAACCCCGTTAAATACATAATTATCTAAACTGGCTCTCATGACAAATCCGGCACTTAATCTTTTATAAGTTGCATTGGCAGTAAAGCCCATGAAAACATTTGGTTCCGGGTTTCTTTCACGTATCTTATCGAAATCGTTAATTAACCCATCCCGATTTATATCAGCATAAACACCCTCCAAAGGCTTGCCATCTTTACCATATACCTGTCTGTATAAAAAGAAGGTATACGGTCTGTATCCCACAGATTGAATTTGCACATTATTAAATCCACCTGATCCTCCAACAGGAGTTCCCAAATAAGTCGGATCGCTGACAAGCCGAAGTTTTGTGATTTTACTATCTATAATCCAGGTAATATTATATCCTAAATCAAGAGAAAAATCTTTGTGTTGTATTACCGCAGCATTTAATACTGTTTCCAGGCCCTGGTTACTAATTGACCCAACATTAGTGGTAATTTTATCAGAGAAATTAGTGCCTGCTGCAACAGGTACTGATGCTAATAAATCTCTTGTACTCTTGCTATAATAATCCACACTAAGGTTAACCCGGCCTTTGGCCAAACCTATGTCAATACCGGCATTACGGGATTCTGTTTCTTCCCATTTTAAATTCGCATCATAAGCATTAGGACGTACAACAGGTACATACTGGTTGCCAAACTGGTATTGTGCACCGCTATCACCATAAAAATAATTTGGTTGGTAGGCGTATTCATAAATTCCATCCTGCTGACCTGTTATGCCCCACCCAAGCCTCAATTTAAGGTTGGAAAAAACTTTTTGTTTCTTCATAAAATTTTCTTCCATTAAGCTCCATGCTACTGCTGCTGAAGGAAAATTTCCCCACCGGTTATCTTTACTAAACTTTGATGACCCGTCTCTGCGCAAAGTGAAAGTGACCAAATACCTGTTCATTAAAGCATAATTCAATCTCCCATAAAAAGAGATTATAGTGTTTTGAGCCTGGTAAGGTGCACTTGCCTTGGCGTATTCAGTTCTGTCAGCTCTCAAATCTGCAAAAGAGGGACTTTTAGTTTCCCAATCCTGGAAAGAATAACCGGCAATAAAATCAATACGACTTTTTATCTCTTTAAGATTTTTTACATAGTTGAGATAAAATTCAAGTAATTTATTTGTTTTAGTTTGCTCATACTGGGTAAACCGGCCACCCCTTGCAGAATCAGCAGCGGCTATAGCAGGTACAAAAGTTGTACCCCCACCCTTACTCCAATCATAACCCAAGTTAAGGTTGAATCTTAAATCAGGTAAAAAATGAAGCTTGTAGTCTAACTGCACATTACCAAGAAACCTGTCAACACTGCTTTTATTTTGTTGCTGATTCAATAAGCCAAGTGGGTTTTTACCGGCTAGTCCATTCAAAGCATTATTAAATGTCCATTCATAATATCCGCCATATTTACTGGTGTTATTGTAAACAGGTTTAGTTGGATCAAAATACACAGCAGAACCAATGGCGCTTTGGTTAGCATAAAAATTATCATTATGGGTGTACTTGGTGTTAAGATTAACCGATAAGTGATTTTGAAGTAATACCGGTGATAAGTTAAGCGATACATTGTAACGTTTAATATTATCCCTTTTTAAAATGCCATCCTGGTTAAGAAAACCTAATGATAACCTGTATGGCAATTGCTTAATGCCACCATTTAAACTGATATTATTATCGGTTGAAAATGCTGAACGGTAAATTAAACTCTGCCAGTCTGTATTGGCTGTGCCCAGCAGTGCTTTTTCTGAGCTTGACCCTTTGGCATTTACATAGTCACTAAGTTCTTTTGCTGACAATACATCAACCGTTCCTGTTTTTACAGCAACTGTATTAAGACTGGAAAAACTTATATTAAGTTTGTTTCCCTTTCTTCCTTTTTTAGTAGTAATAATAATTACACCGTTAGCAGCCCTTGAACCATAAATAGCAGCTGCAGAAGCATCTTTCAATACGTTAAAACTTTCAATATCATTAGGGTTTATTAATGCTAAAGGATCCGGAGCACCGGCAATTCTTGATGTACCATCCAGGTTTCTGTTATTGTCTAATGGAACTCCATCAATAACAATTAAAGGTTCATTACTTGCGTTTAATGATGTACCGCCACGTATTCTTATACGGCTACCGGCACCCGGCTGCCCGCTATTGCTATTAATTTGCACCCCTGCAACTTTACCGGAAATTAATTGCTCGGGAGTAGTGATGGGACCTTTTACAAAATCTTTGGAAGTAACAGATGTGATTGATCCTGTTAAATCCCTTTTCCTTGCTGTACCATAACCAATCACCACCACTTCGTTAAGATTACCGCCAGTAGCTGCTAAAGAAATATTTAATTCGGCAGAGCTGGATACATCTATTTCCTGTTTTGCATAGCCTACAGAGGTTACCACAATAACGGTAATGCCTGAGGGCATTTTTATTCTGAAGGTACCATCGTTGCCGGTTGTTGTTCCGGTTTTACTACCTTTTGGTACAATACTTACGCCAGCAACAGGGGTTCCGTCTTTTGAATCCGTTACTTTTCCTGTAACAATTTTATCCTGTGCATACAGGCCCTGGCATGAAACAATGATTACAAGCAACGGTAGTGCAACCGTTTGCAAGATACGTTTGAGGGTCATAATCAGCAGTTTACGTTTTTGGTTAAAAAGCCAGCTAATTTAGCTGGATTTATTTAGAATTTCAATGATTTGTTTACGATCTCTTAATTATTTACCAATGATTTTCAAAATCAATCAATATTCCTTTTCAATTTTTTGATGATTCAATTTTATTCTCCTTTAAACAAATGGTTTTCAGGTATCTGTCATAATAAATTTTTTTATGAATAAGACCGCAAATACTATTTTATCGCTGCACAACAAATTTTTCCATTCTAACCTTATTATTCACTCTTACCTGTAACAAATAATTACCAGGAATTAACCTCACCGAAGCAAAATTATTACTGTTAAGAATGAATTTTTGCATCCCCTTTATCTGGAAGCCCCTGTTAACTACTCCAATTGTTTGTCCCGCAAAGCTGATAACCGCAATGCTTACTTTGCCACTTTCAGGCAGGCTGTACGCTACTGTAGAATGCTGTTGTACCGGATTAGGGTATAATGACACCATAAAATCTCTGTTAGATAAGATAATATCCCGAACGGATGTAACTATTCCACCAGCTACCACCCGGTCAAGATAAACATAGTATTCACCGGGTTGTAAAGTGATGCTTTGGCTTCCCCCTGTAGCATTAAAACTTTCACCTGTAAGATAACTGTACCATGTGCCTGAACTTTGAAATGTAACATTGGCTGTTTGTGGTACAACATCAAAATTCCCGATAACAGTAATTTTAAGATCAGCATGTGTTACCTGCAACGTCTTAAACCCTGCGCCTAAACTGGCATTTATTACTCCATTTATAAAAGGATTAGAGTATTGATTTCTCAATGCTATAAGGCCAGAAAAAACATTATATAATTTTTTCCGGTTTGGATCAGTAAAATAGTCCCACTTAATTGGCTTATTTCCAGTTCTGCCATTAAAATCAATAGAAATATCATACCCTAATTCTTCAAATTGCCAAATCATTCTTGGGCCTGGTGTCATCATATTAAAAGAGGCTGCCATCTCCTCCCTGCGTAAGGCCGTAGCCAAATCTTTTACATTATACGCTCCGGACGAATTACCAAACTGCAAATTTTTATACATGGTTCTTTCTTCATCATGACTTTCTTTATATGCTACTAATCCCGGTTTAGTCCAACCCCTGAAAGTATAAATTGATGCTCCGCCAAAATCCCATCCGGTACTAAAACCCATGGTGGCCTGGTTATAATTATAATTGGCATTTCCCCATAGTAACATATCGTTATTAGAGAGCACAACTTCTTCACTGTTATCAGCAAAATGCTCAAGGATACAGTAAGTACCCGGCGCCACCGTCTGCATTTTATTATATATTCTGTTCCATATATCTATCCGGCTTTGGTCATAATTGCTCCATGCACCCACATTACAATTGGCTCCGTTGGCATCACAGGTTTGTGTTTGTGTAAATCCTTTAGATAAATCCCAACGGAAACCATCAATTTTATAGTTGGTTAACCAATGTTCAACAACCCTGTCAAGAAAATATTTTGTTGAATCGCTTTGATGATTAAAATCATAACAAACATTAAAGGCATGTTTCGCTACCGGGTTATACCATGGGTTATCAGTTGCCGGCCGGTTATTAATTGCATCCCAATATAACTGCACCAGCGGTGATTCTCCGCAGGAATGATTCATGGCAATATCCATGATAACAGCAATTCCTTTTTTATGACAAGAATCAATAAATATTTTTAAATCATTTTCGGGACCGTAATATTTATCGGCAGCAAGATAATAGGAGGGGTTATACCCCCAGCTTAAATTGCCTTCAAACTCATTAATTGGCATTAATTCAATTGCATTTACACCCAGGTTTTTCAGGTAACTTAATGTATCACGAAGTGTTTTCCAATCGTGGTTAGCAACAAAATCTCTTACCAATAATTCATATATAACCATTTTCCTTTTATCCGGGCGGCTAAAATTTGTAACCTGCCAGTTATAAGCAGGCTTATTAGTTTGTAAAATACTGACATTACCGGAAGTTAATCCTGTTGGATATGATTTTAAATTAGGGTATGTTGCCCCAATAGATGGATCATCATCCGGATCCAGCACCTTTTCGCAATAAGGATCGCCAATTCTTAATGTCCCATTCACCAAATATTGAAATGCATATTCCTGCCCGGGAGTTAATTGACCTACGCCTAACCAATATCTTCTTCCATCAGGCGTAATATTCATCTGGTAAGCTGCCTGCTCTGTCCAGTTATTAAAATCTCCTATTATAGAAACCCTCGATTTGCCGGGAGCAAACAATACTAAAACCACAGAATCCTGGGTTATATAATTTATACCATCTCTCACATTAGAAGGCAATGCAGCCTGGTTTGATGGAGCCGCTACAAAAAAGTTAATGGTATCTCTTACAGTTATTGCACCAACTATTGCCTCAGCAATAATTTGCTGGTTACCCGAAGCAATGATATTACCGCTTGTGCCCGGTAAACCTGTTACTCCGGTAGCCGTTTGAAATAAAGTACCATTGAATTTTAAATTAATATCGGCACTTTGAGAGGAAACAGCCTTTACAGATATATTATCTCCAATTACTTTTGTGATAGTTTCTGGAACGGGAATAAAACGGGAATCACGTAATGGCGTGTCAATCCTTACAGCTAATTGTCCTGCCGGATAAACGGGGATATACATATCGCTGGCATCGCTATTACGCTGCACCGTGGTACCCGCCCCATTCCTGAAAAGTATATTAATTGTTTTTATTGTTTCACCAAATGGTACACCAAAAAAAGTTCTTATATCATTTATAGTATATTGATATTTATTTCCGCCTAAAGAAATTGCTTTGGCTATCACATCAGTTGTGGCCCAGGTTGTTTTAACATATTTCCAGTCCGTTGGCCCTGTACTTAAATTAGTAAGAACTCCCACATGCACATATACATCATTTGGATTAACATAATCTTTTAATCCCTGGTTGCCTTTTGTGGCATCCATTGTAATAACTATTGTACTGTTATCAAGGGGGAAACTGGGTGTCCAGCTTAATAATTGGGATTTTGCAGAAAGCAAAAAAAACACATTCGCTGCTGCAACAAGCAAAAGTTTCCGCATAAGTCTTACGATTTAAGTGTTTTGGGGAAGTAAATATAAAGTGAAATAATTACGGTTTTTTATTATGGATATACATTTTTGTTAATGGAAATTATTTTTTTTAAACAAAAAAGCTTTTGCCGGGTATTGTACTTTTGAATCGGTAAAGTAATAAAGGTTATTTTAAACTAAAGACCTTTTCGCCATTAACAAATGTAAAAAGAGCTCTTGCAGCCGGAATGTCCTTTGCATCACATTTTATAATATCGGTATTAAATACTGCTAAGTCCGCCAGCTTACCGGGCTGAATACTTCCTTTTTCATTTTCTTCGAAATTACTGTAGGCTGCCCAAATGGTCATTCCCCTTAATGCTTCTTCTCTTGTTAATGCATTATTCATTTGATAACCCCCGGAAGGAAAATCTTTTTTATCTTTTCTAACCACAGCAGAATAAAAAGTATTAATGGGATTAATATCTTCTACCGGGAAATCAGTTCCCAAAGGCAACACATTATTCTGCTGCAGCAATCGCTTATATGCATAGGCTCCTTTTTCTCTTTCTTTACCCAATCTATCCGCCGCCCAGTACATATCCGATGTTGCATGTGTTGGTTGTACCGAAGGCAATACGCTGTACTCCCCAAATAATTTAAAATCGTTTTCATTAATCACCTGTGCATGTTCCACCCGCCAGCGCCGATCGTTTTTTCCTTTTAAATATTTGGCATACACATTTAATATCATCCTGTTTCCTGAATCACCAATGGCATGCGTACACATTTGAAAATTATTTTCATAAATAATTTTAGCAACAGAATCAAAATGTTCAGGCTTGCTTAAAAGAAAACCATAATGCCCCGGTTTATCAGCATAGGGTTGTAACAAACAGGCTCCCCTTGAACCTAATGCCCCATCAGCATATACTTTGAATGAAGAAACATTCAATCTTTCTGTTTTTATCTTCCCCTTCTTAAATAAATATTCATAATTTTTTTCTGCATCACTCAGCATGACATATAAGCGCATTTTCAATTCCCCGTTTTTTTGAAGACTGTCAATAAATCCAACTGCTTCATACCCCAGTCCGCAATCATCAATTGTTGTTAAACCGGCCGCAAAACAATTTTTTTGTGCATCCATTAATGCTTCTTTAACCTGCTGGGCAGTGGGCGGCGGGATATAGTTGCTAACTAAATCAACAGCATTATCAACTAAAATACCTGTGAGCTTACCTTCTTTTGTTTCCACTTCTCCGCCGGTTAATTTATCACCTGCTTTTACTCCTGCTATATCCAATGCTTTCTGATTGGCAATGGCAGCGTGGCCGTCTACCCTTGTCAGCAATACCGGCCTGTCAGCAA
This sequence comes from Sphingobacteriales bacterium, assembly GCA_050256755.1. Lineage (GTDB taxonomy): Bacteria > Bacteroidota > Bacteroidia > Chitinophagales > Chitinophagaceae > AWTP1-9. The sequence continues at coordinate 10,795 of JBLMVP010000388.1, forward strand.
ATAATTCATCTAATTTTTCTTTTGATGGAAACTGCTGTATTGCCCAGTCATTTTGATCCCATCCACGCCCAATCAACCAGCCTTCTTTATTTTCATCAGCAAACTTTTTTATTTTATCAATTATATCTTCCCAACTTTTGGTGCCTGCTAAATCACATTTTTGCAACCCCATTCCGTAACTATAAAAATGGGCATGAGCATCAATGAGCCCCGGATAAACTGCTTTACCTTCCAAATCAATACTTTCTTTAGCACTATATGTTTTTAGAATATCATCATTTAAGCCAACTGCCAGAATTTTACCGTCTTTAATAGCTATAGCTTCAGCAACGGAAAACTTGTCGTCAACAGTGTACACCACCCCGTGATGAAGAATGGTGTCAGCAGATTTTTTGGTAGAGCAGGATAATATCAACTGGCAATAAGCAATTAACAGGAGGCAGCATTTTAAAAATTTACCCATAAAGCAATATTTATAATTATCGTTAAAAATACGCCGATAAATCTTTTTAATTAAATCAAATCATAGTTTAACTTTATTCCCCGCAATCTTTACTTATGTACGATAAAGAGCAAAGCAGCCATTTACAAAAAATTACCGAACGATTATTATCACATATAAAAGACAGCAGTTATGAAGCAAAACATCTGGAAGAACTGAGAGATGCGCTTCGTTTTCATGAATACCGTTATTATATTTTAAATGACCCTTTGATTTCTGATTACGAGTACGACCAGTTATATAAAATGCTGGAAAAGATTGAAGCAGCAAATCCACAATTAATAACCGGTGATTCCCCCACACAACGGGTAGCTATAGGATTAACAAAAGATTTTCCAACGGTACAACATTTAGTACCCATGCTGTCACTGGAAAACTCTTACAATGCAGATGATTTAATTGACTGGGACCGGAAAGCAAGGGAATTAGCCGGGTTAAATGAAATTGACTATTGTGTGGAGCCAAAATTTGACGGCGCCAGTATTTCACTAATATATGAAAACGATTTATTAAGCCGGGGCGCCACCCGGGGCGATGGCGTGGAAGGTGATGAAATAACGGCCAACATCAAACAAATCCGTTCTGTTCCGCTATCAGCAAAGTTTTCTGAATTTGGTATCCAGCAAATAGAAATACGTGGAGAAGTATTACTCACCAAACAAAATTTTAAAAAGTATAATGATTCCTTAGCTGAACAAAATCTTCCTCCGTTAGCCAATCCACGCAATGCTGCCGCGGGTACCCTGCGGATTAAAGACCCTAAAGAAGTTTCGAAAAGAAATCTGGAAGCGTTTCTTTATCACGTCAGTTATATTTCCTTTAAATCAAAAACAGGAAATAAACAGTCGGAAATAGTAAACACACATAGCGGGTCGCTGGAAATGCTGTGGCAATTGGGTTTTAGAAGCCCAAACAAAGAAAAGAAAGTACTAAAAGGTATAGAGGCGGTTATTAAACACTGTCTTGCATTTGAAGAAGAAAGAGATAATCTTCCTTATGAAGTGGATGGAATGGTAATAAAAGTAAATGATTTAGCCCTGCAGGATAAGATGGGAATGACGTCACACCATCCCCGCTGGGCCATTGCCTTTAAGTTTAAAGCAAGACAGGCAACCAGTAAACTCCGGGCTGTTGAATACCAGGTTGGTCGTACAGGCGCCATTACCCCGGTTGCCAAAATTGACCCCGTCCCCATCGGTGGTGTAACGGTGGGCAGCATCTCCTTACATAACGCAGATTTTATTGAAGAAAAAGATATACGGATTGGCGATACAGTTTTAGTAGAAAGAGCCGGCGATGTTATTCCATACATTGTAAAATCATTGGCCGATGTTCGTACCGGTCATGAAAAGAAAATTCATTTCCCCACACACTGTCCCGTTTGTGGCTATAAATTAGAAAAGCCTGAAGGCGAAGCAGTATGGCGATGCAATAATTCGCTTAAATGTGAGGCACAGGTAGTAGAGCGGATTATTCATTTCACCAGTAAAGATGCCATGGATATTCGTGGTTTGGGTGATGCCATTGTCCGAAAGTTTTATGAACTGGGCTATTTAAAAGATATTCCGGGCATTTACCAATTACCTTACAATAAAATAAAAGGGCTGGAAGGTTTTGGGGAAAAATCAATGAGTAATATGCAGCAGGCAATAGATAATTCCAAACGGCAGCCTTTACATCGTCTTATATATGCATTAGGAATCCGTTACATTGGCGAAACAACTGCTAAAACACTTGCTAACGCGGTGGAACATTTGCTTGATTTTAAAAGCTATTCATTAGAGGAATTGCAAAACCTGGAGGACGTAGGCCCCAAAGTTGCAGGGAGTATTTATGAATTTTTCAGCAATAAAGAAAATATCCATATGCTGGAAAAACTGGAATCTTTAGGGTTAAAATTAAAGAACGATAAAAAGGAACTGGCCGCTGACGGTAACCTGCTGGGGCAAACATTTTTATTCACGGGCACCCTTGCCAAACTTAAAAGAAGTGAAGCAGAGGCCATTGTAGAAAAAAATGGCGGCAAGATATTGGGTGGCGTTAGCAGTAAATTGAATTACCTTGTGGTAGGAGAAGATGCTGGCTCCAAGCTGGAGAAGGCAAAAAAAATCAATACGGTCAGGATTATTACAGAAGACGAGTTTTTAAAAATGACCGGCGAATAATTATAATATGAATTTCCAAATAGGTTTTGTAATTTTATAAACACTCCAAATTTTTATCCCCATGATCAAAAAAATAGCCGGAGAAATATGGAGGCCATTACAGTTTCCCGGCTGGAAACAACTCCGAAAAAAATACGCTGTATCCAACCAGGGTCGTGCAGCTAGTTATGACAGTAACATCCTGAATGATGGAAAAATTTTAAATGGTTCCTTAACCACCGGCTACCGAACGCTTAACCTTCATCGTCCGGGTAATAAAGGAACTATTTACATTCACAGGGAAGTTGCTAAATTATTCCGTAAGAAAAAATCCGTCAAATACAAATACGTTATTCATCTCAATCATAAAAAATTAGACAACACTGCTAAAAACCTAAAGTGGGCCACGTTGGATGAAATGGCTGCCCATCAGCAAAACAGTCCGCAAAAAATTGCCTATAAAGAAAAGCAACGCATACGGGCTGCCACCAGCAAAGGTTTAAAACTTACCCCTTCACAGGTTAAAACAATAAAGAAAATTATTGGCGATCCAAAAAGAAAAATCACTTACAAACAATTAGCTAAAAAGTATAAAGTAAGTGAGATGACATTGTACCGCATCCGTAGTGGAGAAAACTGGAGTTTGGTCAAATAGTCTTACCCGCGAATTTACCCGGTTAAACTGGTTTACAGGAAAAGTTAAAGCAACTTTTCCTTTTTTATTTTTAAATTTCCACTCAAATTAATTTCATCATGTTACAAGCGTCAACCTTAAAATTTTTAAAAGAATTAAGTAAGAATAATAACAGGGCCTGGTTTGAAAAAAATAAAAACAATTATACCGCTGCTAAAGAAGATTTAGAAAATACCGTTACAAAAATAATTCATGGCTTTGATACAATTGATAAAGACATTATCTCACTGGAGGCAAAAAACTGCCTGTTCCGCATCTACAGGGATGTCCGGTTTTCAAAAGATAAATCTCCCTATAAAACAAATATGGGCGCATGGATGAATAGGGGTGGAAAGAAAATAAATTCAGCAGGATATTACTTTCATTGCGAACCGGGCAAAAGTTTTATCGCGGGAGGATATTATATGCCCTCGCCCCCCGAGTTAAATAAAATAAGACAGGAAATAGATTACAATTTTGATGAATGGAAAAAATTAATTTCAAACAAAAACTTTAAAAAATATTTTACCGCGGGGGTAGATGGAATTGATGTTTTGTCCCGCCCGCCAAAAGGATACGATGAAAACAACCCGGCTATTGAGTTTTTAAAAATGAAAAACTTTATTGTAAGACGGTCACTTACTGATAAAGACATGCAATCAAAAACATTGGTTAAAGAAGTATTAAAAACTTATGAAGCCATGAGTCCTTTTATAAGCTTCTTAAACAGGGCGGTGGAGTAATATTTGGCTTAAAAATGCGTTAAATAACTTATACGGCTTTGCTTAGAGCAAAAGCATTTAGTTTCTTGTGAAAAACCGTTCTGTTATGAAAAAAAATCTGCCCTTTAGCCTTTTGGCTTTGATTATTCTCTATTTCATTTTCAGTTCCTGCAGCCGAAAAAATTATGCTTCCACTTATTTTGATCAGCAAACAGCCAATCATAAAATTATAGCGGTAGTTCCTGCCGAAATAATTTTTACCGGCAAGCAACCCAAAAACTATACAGCACAACAAATAGACAGTATTGAAGAAGATGAAAGTAAATCCTTCCAGGTAGCATTACAAAACAGTATTCTTCGTTATGCCAATACAAGAAGATACTATATGAGAGTCGGTATGCAGGACTTAAGCACTACTTTATCCCTTTTGGACCAAAACAAAATTTCTATCCGCGACTCCTGGAAAATGGATGCCAAAGAACTGGCAAAACTTTTAAAAGTGGATGCGGTGGTGCGTATGCAAATAACCAAACAGCGTTACATGAGTGATTATGCTTCTTACGGAGTAAATATGGCCGAAAGAATTTTATGGAATACCGGAGCTGGTGGAAGAATCCCTCTTCCTGACAATGCAGCCAGGACAAATGACATTTATGTTACCTGTAACCTGCTAAGTGATAATGTTACTCTTTGGAACGATTATTACAAGCGAAGCAGTGACTGGAATACTCCTGCCAATATTATAATTGGTAATATCACCGACCATTTCGGAGAAAACTTTCCTTATAAAACAAGAAGATAATTTTTATTGATCGCAAAAAAACCCGGAGAACAATTGTTCACCGGGTTTTTCTTTTAACCCTGTTCAGCTAAAATTATTATATAAAATTATTGGCTGCTAAATACTCTGCAATTTGTATGGCGTTGGTAGCAGCTCCTTTACGAAGATTATCACTCACAATCCACATATTTAAAGTGTATGGTTGTGTTTCATCTCTTCTTAATCTCCCAACAAATACCTCATCTCTTTCATGTGCATCCATTGGCATTGGGTATTGCTGGTTAGCCGGGTCATCAACAAGTACAACTCCCGGAGCATTGCTTAGCAGATCCTTCACTTCGCTCAGGGCAAAATCATTACTAAACTCCACATTTACACTTTCGCTATGTCCACCCATAACCGGTATACGTACAGTTGTAGCCGTAACACGAATGGAATCATCCCGCATTATCTTTTTGGTTTCGTTTACCATTTTCATTTCTTCCCTGGTATACCCGTTATCCATAAATACATCAATCTGTGGTATAGCATTTAAGTCGATTGGATATTTATAAGCCATTGGATATTCACCATTCATTCCTTTAATAGCTTTGTTGCGTTCACCCATCAGCTGGTCAACAGCTTTTACACCGGTACCGGTAACACTTTGATAAGTGCTTACCACAATTCTTTCAATATTATACTTTTTATGTAACGGGTTTAATGCCACCACCATTTGAATAGTTGAACAATTGGGGTTAGCAATAATTTTATCTTCTTTTGTCAATGCATCGGCATTAATCTCCGGCACCACTAATTTTTTTGTTGGGTCCATCCGCCAGGCTGATGAATTATCAATAACGGTAATACCTGCTTCTGCAAACTTTGGCGCCCATTCCAGTGAAGTGCCACCACCTGCAGAAAATAATGCCACGTTTGGTTTTAATGCAATAGCATCCATCATACTAACCACTTTATATTTCTCACCGTTAAAATCCACTTCCTTACCAACGGATCTCTCTGAAGCAACCGGAATTAATTCTGTAACGGGGAAATTTCTTTCGGCTAATATTTGTAACATTTTGGTTCCTACTAACCCGGTAGCGCCTACTACTGCAACTTTCATTTTGTGCCCTCCAACTCCCTGAAAGGAGCGTTTTTAATTGTTATAAAATAAATTTATCCCCGGATTTTATTTAAGCCCCTTTAGGGGTTGGGGCAAAAAAATCAGGCCTCCCTGGTTAAGGAAGGCCTGTCAAGCTTTTATATGATTACATACAGAACGCTGCAAACCTTCCTTAGGAATGTTTCTTTGTGCGTTTTGTATGTTTATTCATTTTCATAACGAGCTGCAAATGTAATTACAATTATTATTTACTCCAAAACATTGAGTAAATAATTCATCAATTTATAACTAACCACTGTTAGGCTGGCTATATTATTTTGCTATCTTTAGCCTGCATGACAAGATTTTTACCCAAACTAACGGCCTTATCTTTTTTAACGTTCAGCAGCTTATTTAGCTATGCACAGCTTACAGAAAATTTTGGTGATGATGATTACACCAATAATCCCTCATGGATAACCTCTTCGCCCGCAGACTGGATCGTAAATGCTTCACAACAATTACAAAGCAATAACCAGGTAGCCAGTTCAACTTTTTATATCAGTACAGCCAGTACTTTGGCAACAATTGCACAATGGGAATTTTATTCGCAGTTAACTTTTAATACTTCCTCAGCAAATTATATAGATGTTTATTTAACAGCATCAGCCAGTGATCTTACCTTAATTACCACCACGGGATATTTTGTAAGATTGGGAAATACTGCGGATGAAATTGCTTTATACCGGAAAGATGCCAGTGGCGTGGTTACAAAAATTATTGACGGGCTGGATGCCACTTTGAATACAGGCAATAATGTGATGAAGATTAAAGTGGTTCGTGATGCTTCGGATAAATGGACCCTCTTTCGTGATTTAAGCGGCACAGGAATGAGTTATACCAGCGAGGGATTTGTTACAGATGCCACTTATAATACTTCTTCATTCTTTGGAATAATAATTAAGCAAAGTACATCCGGTTTTTTTCAGCGTCATTTTTTTGATGACATAGAAATCAAACCATATGTGCCGGATATAACTCCCCCAGCCATTGTTTCTGTTACTGCTACCTCTTCAGCTGCAGTTGATGTGTTATTTAATGAACCAGTAGATTTAACTACCAGTGAAACAACAACAAATTATGTGGCCGGTAATGGCATTGGCTCTCCAACAACTGCTGCTCGCAGTATTGCGAATAATGCATTGGTTCAATTAAATTTTGGAACAGGCTTTCCTAACGGAATAAATAATACGCTTACCATTAATGGTGTGCAGGACTTATCGGGTAATGCTGTCATTAATGAAACAGGCACATTTGGTTTTTATACTGCTCAGCGATACGATATAGTTATTGATGAATTGGTAGCTGACCCAACACCACAGGTGGGTTTACCCAATGCTGAATGGATTGAATTAAAAAATACTTCTTCCTTTCCCATTAATCTGCAGAACTGGAAAATTGGTGATGCTTCCGGAATAAGCGGACCATTACCTGGTTTTATTTTAAAGCCTGATAGTTTTGTAATCGTTTGTACAGGCAGTGCTGTTCCATTATTATCAGCATTCGGAAAAACAATTTCTGTAACCAGCTTCCCATCTTTAGATAATGAAGGCGAAACACTTTCATTGATTGCTGCTGATGGCACCCTGGTTCATGCAGTGGCTTATTCTGTTAACTGGTATCAAAACCCGGTTAAGAGGGATGGGGGATGGACCCTGGAAATGATTGACACTAAAAACCCATGCAGTGGTTTCTGTAACTGGAAAGCCAGTACCGATGCAAATGGTGGAACTCCCGGCAAAAAAAACTCTGTTGATGGAACAAATAAAGATGTAACAGGGCCGGGAATTGTGAGAGCTTATGCAAAGGATGCTGCTACATTGGTTTTATTGTTTAATGAACCATTGGATAGCACCAAAGCTGCTGTCAATAATAATTACAATATTAGTGATGGTATCGGTAACCCATTATCAGCTTTGCCTGTTGGACCGTTGTATGACAGGGTTATTCTTATACTCAACAGCAATTTGCAGGCTGGCAAAGTTTATACTGTTACTGTAAGCGGAGTAACGGATTGCGGCAACAATACTATTGGCACAATCAATTCTTCAAAACTTGGATTGGCTGTAAATACCGATAGCTTAGATGCAGTAGTGAATGAAATTCTATTTAACCCCAAAACTGGTGGTTATGATTATGTGGAATTATATAACCGCAGCAATAAAATTCTTGATTGTAAACAACTGTATTTAGCCAATCGAAATTCAGGCGGACAGGTAGCCAACCTGAAACAGCTGAGTACAGAAACTTTACTCTTCTTCCCCGGAGATTATATAGTTATTACTGAAAGTAAGGATTGGGTAAAAAATAATTATCTCGCCAAAAATCCTGACAACTTTATTGAATTATCTTCCTTGCCGGATTATAATGATGATACCAGCAATGTGATTTTATACAATATAAATGGGAAGGTCATTGATGAATTTGCTTACAGCGATAAATGGCATTTTGCTTTAATTGATAATAGTGAAGGCGTATCGCTTGAAAGAATTGATTACAATGGAGCAACACAAACAAAAGAAAACTGGCATTCTGCTGCTACCAGTGCAGGATACGGAACCCCCGCTTATCAAAACTCCCAATTCCGGATTGACCAGCAGGTACAGGGAGAAATTAAATTAACCCCGGATGTGTTCTCACCGGATAATGATGGCTTTGATGATTTCTTAACCATCAACTATCAATTCCCCGAAAGAGGTTATGTTGCCAATATTACCATCTTTGATGCATCAGGAAGACCAATCCGTGTGTTACAGAAAAATGCCCTGTGCACCACCGGCGGCTATTTCCGTTGGGATGGATTAAATGATAAAATGCAAAAAGTACCGGTAGGCGTTTATATTGTTTACACAGAAATATTCAACCTGCAGGGAAAAACGAAAAAGTTTAAGAACACAACAGTAGTGGCAAAGAGGTTTTAAAAGCTTTTACTAATAAAAAAGCCCCGCTATGCGGGGCTTTTTTATTGCTGATATTATCTATACCAAATCAATTTCAAAATTTACCAATTGTACAAACTACGGTTATTGTTTTCTTTTCTTAATTGTTTCTACTTACAAAACAGTGTATTCTTCTTAAATAAAAGAAACAAAAAGGATCGTATTTATTAATTCTCTTGCATTCCATAAAAAAAGAAACTATTTTTATAAATCATGACAACCGTTACCGTTACTATTTAAATATTGGTTGTTATCAAACTTATCATTCTCTAACTAAAAACAAAACACAATGAACCGAATCATCCCCTCCGCTACACGAAGGTATTCATCAATTGTTTTAGCTATTTCAATTTTTTTTACGGGCATTTGTTTAATTATTAAAGTATTTGTATTTAAAAAATACAGGCAATTTAGCTTTCAGGCAAATGGCAATTAGCCTCCTCAACAAAAAAAGCAAACTATATACACTTCCTGTTTTATTATGGGTATGTATAACCATTAATATTAATGCCCAATCTGTTTGTAAAGATTCTGTAACAAGAATAAAATATACTTCTACATTTTTTACCTATGGGGAACCCAAACCATGGGATATTATTAACAGCAATGACTCAGGTACTATTTTATCAAAAGTAGAGGCCCTTGGCGGAACAAACCGGATTTTACGTATTGGCAATAATGGCAATATTACCTGGAGCAAATTAAGCAGGGCTTTTGATACCCCGTATGCTTTTGAGGGTCGTGTAGCAAAACAGTTTAGCAATGGCAATATATTATCATCAGGTCTTGCATCTTATTTACCTGGTAGTACAGGGCTACCGGTTAGTTTTTATTTAGAAATGTTAGATGCCAATGGAAATTTTCTTTGGAAAAAAGTATATAACGGTATTAACTCTGTTATGGTAAATGAAGGGGCCGGCAACAGCATAATTCTTTGTGGTAACAGCGATTATGGAGGAATAAAAGTTATGGTATTGGATAAAAACGGCAACCCTTTGTGGACAAAATCCTTTATCCATAACCCCGATTCAAGCAGGTCTTCGTGGCCTGTTGGGATATATTTTTTAAATAATAGCATTTATGTTTCGGCAATAGTTTATCATACTATTAATTACTCAACACAAATTGATAAAAGCAGCATCCTGTTGATGAAATTAGATTATACAGGCGGCAGTTTGCAAAAAATAAAAACCTATAGCCCTGTTAATATAAGCAATTGCCAGGACTGTAATAGTATAAGTGACCGCACTCAGGTGCAACTGCTGCAAAACAAATTATTTGTACTGGCTGGCGAATTAGGACATGATTTTTATAAGCAGCCAAACCGTTTTATTCTTCAAATTGACACCGGCTTCAACCTTATTAAATCATCGCTTCAAAAGAGTTTGCTACCACTTACTAACAGGCAAACTGTACAAACCACCATTTCTCCATTTAATGGCGATATTGTATACTCACATACCAACAGTTATTTAAAAGATTTGCCGCCCTATATACTAAATATTATTCCCTATGCATACTATACTATTATTGATACCTCCGGTGACTTAAAAACACAACGAAAAGTACAACTTAATAATATTCCCGTTGGTTATGAAAGTAATTTGCAGTTTTCTTTTACAGGAACAGAAACACATCAATTTGTTTTTGATTTATTGCATGGCAACCCCAACCCAGATGAACTGCACATTATAACAAGTAACAATAATTATTTAAGCGGTATAGGTTGCACCGGGGAGGATACCGTTGTTTTTACAACCCAACCCTGCATTACTGAGACGGTTCCTTTCAATTGGTATAGTATAAGAAATGAAACGGCAACCGCCATTCCGGTTTCTGCCATATTCAACGATTTTCCTATAAACAAAGAAACCATTTGCAAGCAGGTAAGCGATTGTGAGTTTATAAAACTAAAGGGCAATACTAAAATTTGTTTAGATAATCCTGAAGTTGTATTTACCGTTTCAAAAAACAATAATTGTTTGAAAAAAACAAACTGGTTGTTTGACAGCAGTGTCATAAAAATTACCAGCCAGCCCGATGATACAACTATAAACGTAAAATTTATTAAACCATACACTGGCTGGGTATATGCTGCTGTTGCCGGGTGCCAGGCAAAAGATTCAATTTACATAGAAGCTGCAAACCCCGCTTTACCGGTACAAATTGGCAACGATACTATTTTATGTGCCAATACCTTTATTACACTCAGTGCAGTTAATACTTATAAAACATATAAATGGCAAAATGGCTCGGCAAATAATTCACTAATTGTAAATAAACCCGGCAAATACTGGATTGATGTAATTGACAGTTGCGGAAACTTTTACAGTGATACCATCACTATATCAGCAGCCAATTATAAAATTAATCTTGGGCCTGACGTTGAAAAATGCGTTGACGACAGTATAACCTTGCAGGGTCCCAAAGGATATACCAATTACAAATGGGAGCCAAATTATGGTATCACGGATACCACGCAAAACATTGTTATAATTTATTCGGATAAAACTATTCCTTATACACTCACTGTTGAAAAAGCACCTAACTGTTTTGTAAAAGACACAATAATAGTAAAAGTAAAACCCTGTCCTGATGATATTTATTTTCCCAATATTTTTACTCCCAATAATGATAAGAGAAATGATACTTTTAAACCATTTACTCAAGCCCGGTTTACTGACTATGAATTAGTAATTTATAATCGCTGGGGTCAAAAAATATTTGTTATTAATGAGCCATCAAATGGCTGGGATGGAACTTTAAAAGGCAATACACAACCCGGAGGTGTTTATACCTGGCGTTGTATCTACAGAATTAAAAATAAAAAAAGACAAGAGCTAAAAGGAACAGTTGTTTTATTAAAGTAACCCATCATTACTCATTATACAGCTACTATAAATTGTAAATAGCTTTCAACATTAAAACGCATACATATAACGGATCAGACAAGGTCAATTTCAAAATTTACCAATTGTACAAACTGCTGAATGCGCTCATCAATATCTGCTTTGGTAATTTCTTTTAAGCGGGTAGGGCCAAATTTCTCTACGCAAAAACTTGCCATGGCTGAGCCAACAATAATCGCTGTTTTCATATTTTCAAAACTTATATCTTTTGTCCTTGCAATATGACCCATAAATCCACCGGCAAAAGTATCTCCTGCGCCAGTTGGGTCAAATACATCTTCCAGTGGCAAAGCAGGAGCAAAAAACACTTCATTCCCGTGAAACAATAAAGCGCCATGTTCACCTTTCTTAATAATGAGGTATTTAGGCCCCATCTTCAAAATATCTTTTGCCGCTTTAACCAATGAAAACTGGGCACTTAACTGGCGGGCTTCGCTGTCGTTCACCATTAATACATCCACCATCTTCAATACTTTTTCCAAATCTTCCATTGCCGAATCCATCCAGAAATTCATAGTATCCATTACAATAAGCTTCGGTCTTTGTTTCATTTGTTCAATTACGCTTATCTGTATTTGCGGTGCAAGATTTCCCAGCATCAAGAATTCCGCTCCCTGGTATGATTCAGGAATCACCGGGTTAAAATCAGCCAGCACATTTAAATCGGTAACCAGGGTATCCCTTCCATTCATATCCATATGGTAACGGCCGCTCCAGAAAAAAGATTTTTTATTAGAAACAATCTCTACCCCATCCAGCATTACTCCGCGGCTTCTTAACTCCTGCATTTCTTCTTCGGGAAAATCATAACCCACTATAGAAATTTGTTGCACGGGTGTTACAAAATTGCTGGCGGCATACGCCACATAAATAGCCGACCCGCCAATAATATTATCAGTTTTTCCAAAAGGTGTTTCAATTGCATCAAAAGCCATCGTACCAACAGAAATAAGCGACATAAAAATCATTTTTTTAAAACGCAGCAAAGGTAAGGGAATTGGCTATTTATGGTTTTCAGTAAATAAGCTTTAAAAAAATAAGTATATGTGTTAGTTTTGCTATTATGGCAAAGATTAAATCAGGACAAAACGTTACTAAAAAAGATACGATTGTAGCTACTGCTGCTGTTCTTTTTCGGGAAAAAGGTTATGCTGCTTCTTCTATGCGTGACCTTGCTGATAAAGTTGGTGTAGAAGCGGCCAGCTTGTACAATCACATTAAATCAAAGAGTGAAATACTCCAGGATATTTGCTTTAATGTAGCCAACCGGTTTATGACGCATTTGGAAAAAGTGGAATCCAGTAATGCCTCTGCCATTGAAAAAATAGAAACCATTCTTCGTTTTCATATTCACCAGATGATTCATAATTATGAAGAGGTTTATGTGAGCGACCGTGAATGGAAACACCTGGAAGATCCTTATTTATCTAACTTCCAGACATTACGCCGCACTTACCGCAAACGCTTTGCTTCTATCATAGAAGAAGGAATAAAAAATAAAGAAATAAAAAATATAGATGCTCCCACCGCTGTGCTCATCATGCTCCATGCAGTAGCAGGAATTGAAAGCTGGCACCGCAGCACCCAAAAAATTGATGCGGACGAATTAGAAAAAAATATGGTTTTAATAATGGTTGAAGGATTGAGGAAGTAATTATTTATGTCTATTCATTTTCACCAGCTCACTGTTAAAGAAGTAAAGAAGGAAACCCCGGATTGTGTATCTGTTTTATTTGATGTTCCCGGTAACTTAAAAGAAAACTTTTCATTTACACAGGGACAAAGTCTTACTATGCGTACCAATATTAACGGCGAAGAGGTGAGACGAACTTATTCCATCTGCAGTTGTCCTTTAGATAACCAGTTAAGAGTAGCTGTTAAAAAAGTGGACGGAGGCTTGTTCTCCATCTTTGCCAATGAACAATTAAAAAAAGGTGATATACTGGAAGTAATGGAACCGGTGGGAAAATTTTATACTCCGCTTCTTCCCTCTCAAAAGAAAAATTATTTGGCCTTTGCCGCAGGCAGTGGAATTACACCCGTTTTATCACTCATCAAAACAACATTGCAAACAGAGCCGCAAAGTGCATTTACTTTAGTATATGGGAACAAAACCCGCAGTTCAATTATTTTCTTTGAAGAACTGGAAGGTTTAAAAAACAAATACATTGAACGTTTTAACCTTATTCATATCCTTAGCCGCGAAAAAACCGATGCATCATTAAATTTTGGCAGAATTACTACAGATAAATTAACTGAGCTTGAAAAACTAATTGAGTATAAAACTATTGATGAATTTTTTATTTGCGGACCGGAAGAAATGATTTTTCTTATAAAAGATTTTTTAGAAAACACTGGTATTGACAAAAAGAAAATTCATTTTGAATTGTTTACTTCAGCAGGGCAGAAAAAATCATTCGTTACCAGTCCTCAGCCATCATCAGGAACCGGGGTTCAAAGCAATATCACTATTAAATTGGATGGTCGTACCATCAATTTTAATCTTCCTCTTAACAGCGACACTACTATTTTAGATGCAGCCCTGAAACAGGGAGCAGATTTGCCTTATGCCTGCAAAGGTGGTATGTGCTGCACCTGCAAAGCCAAATTACAGGAAGGTGAAATTACAATGGATGTCCATTGGGGCTTAGAAGATGAAGAAGTGGAGAAAGGATATATTCTTACCTGCCAATCTCACCCCAAAACGGAAAAGGTAGTGGTTGATTTTGATATAAAGTAAGTAGAATAAATACGCCAAACACCCGTTAGTTTTGACTAAATTTGTAGTCAAACTTTTTTATACTATGTCTATTCATGACTTAGAGAAAATTTTTCAGCAAAAAATTGATGACGAGGTAAAAATAGAACCCAAAGACTGGATGCCGGATGCGTATCGCAAAACCAATATCAGGCAAATCAGTCAGCATGCGCATAGTGAAATTGTGGGTATGTTACCCGAAGGCAACTGGATAAGCCGTGCCCCGTCATTAAAACGTAAAGCAATATTGCTGGCTAAAGTTCAGGACGAAGCTGGACATGGTTTGTACTTATATTCTGCCTGCGAAACACTGGGAATAACAAGAGAAGAAACCATAAATGATTTACATAGCGGCAAAGCCAAATATTCATCCATCTTTAATTACCCTACTTTAACCTGGGCTGATATCGGCGCTATTGGTTGGTTAGTGGATGGAGCTGCCATCATGAACCAGGTTATGCTGACAAGAACTTCATATGGCCCTTATGCAAGAGCAATGGTAAGAATTTGTAAAGAAGAAAGTTTTCATCAACGCCAGGGCTTTGAATCATTACTGGTATTAAGTAAAGGAACAAAAGAACAAAAAGAAATGTGCCAGGATGCCATCAACCGCTGGTGGTGGCCGGCATTAATGATGTTTGGTCCCAAAGACAGTGAAAGCACCAACAGTGACCAGAGTATGAAATGGAAAATAAAAAGAAAAACAAATGATGAGTTGCGGCAAAACTTTGTGGATATGATTGCTGAACAGGTAAAAATTTTAGGAATGACTTTACCCGATGAGCAGTTAAAATGGAACAAAGCAGGAAGACATTATGATTTTGGAGAAATAAACTGGGATGAATTCTGGAATGTGGTAAAGGGAAATGGACCCTGTAACAAACAACGGTTACAGGCAAGAAAAGATGCATGGGAAAAAGGTGCATGGGTTAGAGATGCGGCAGCAGCACATGCAGAAAAAAGAAAAACAAAACAGCAGGCGGCTTAATCATTAATTAAGAATTAAAAATGAATAATTACATAAGAAAATTCTACTACGGAGATATTCCGGAAGAAAAAGGCGGAGGTAATAACACTCCTTTAGGGGAAGGGGGCACAAAAAATGACTGGCCCTTATGGGAAGTTTTTATCCGCAGTAAACAGGGACTTGACCATAAACATGCCGGCAGCCTGCACGCCGCCGATGCACAAATGGCTATTGAAAATGCCCGTGATGTTTATACAAGAAGAATGGAAGGCGTAAGCATTTGGGTGGTGGAAAGCAAATACATTCATGCCAGTAACCCTGATGATGCCGAAAGTTTTTACGAACCCGCACAGGATAAAATTTATCGCCATCCAACTTTTTATGATTTACCCGATGAAGTAAAACATATGTAGCTTTTCGTTAACGGGTTAAAAAACTGCTACGCCAAATCAGTTCTTACCTGTTAACCTTTCAACTTATCAACTCGAATCAATGGATTATTTAATAAACTATACACTTCACCTGGCAGACGATGCATTAATTCTCGCCCAGCGCAATGCAGAATGGTGCGGGCACGGACCTGTTCTGGAACAGGATATTGCTATCACCAATATTTCACTCGATTTAGTTGGGCAGGCAAGAAATTTTTATCAGTATGCTGCACAAGTAAAAGCAGATGGTTCTACAGAAGATTCATTGGCCTGCTTAAGAACAGAAAGGGAATTTAAAAATTGTTTATTAGTTGAACAACCTAATGGTGATTGGGGGCAAACGATACTGCGGCAGTTTTTATTCAGCCAGTATCAGTATTTATTATACCAGCAATTACAAAATTCAACTGACGAACAACTGGCGGCAATAGCAGTAAAATCATTAAAAGAAGTTACCTATCATTTACGCTGGAGCAGTGAATGGGTTATCAGGCTGGGAGATGGTACTGAAGAAAGTCATCAACGAATGGTAAAAGCAATTGATGCTTTATGGATGTATACAGGAGATATGTTTGAAGCAGTAAGTTATGAGCTGTTAGCTGCCGGTAATAATATTGGCACAGATATAAGCAGTCTTAAAAATAAATGGGAAGAAAAAGTAAAAGAAATTTTTAACGAAGCAACATTACCTGTGCCTGCTAAAGTATATATGCAAACAGGTGGTAAAGAAGGAAGACATACTGAGCATTTAGGATATATGCTTACAGAATTGCAATATATGCAAAGAGCTTACCCCGGCAGTGAGTGGTAAAGCCCCAAACCTCTAAAGGGCAATATGATGGATACAAATAAAACAATAACACCTTCTGTTTCTGAAAAGGAAATTTGGAATTACCTGGAAGAAATAAAAGACCCTGAAGTCCCTGTTCTTTCAATTATTGATTTAGGAATAGTAAGAGAAATAAAGTTTAGTCACCCCCCTTTAGGGGACGGGGGTATTGAAGTTATCATCACCCCAACTTATTCCGGTTGCCCGGCAATGGATATGATTACAACCAGTATCCGTATTCTTTTATCAACGCTTGGTTTTAAAAAATATAAAGTAACACAGGTATTATCTCCTGCATGGACGACTGACTGGATGAGCGAAAAAGGAAAAAGTAAACTAAAAGAATACGGCATCGCTCCACCTAATCCAAAACAACAGGTTTGCGATGAAAAATTATTTGCTCCT
>JBLMVP010000389.1:0-4624 GCA_050256755.1 Sphingobacteriales bacterium
AACTACACAAACAGAGAGAGTAATAACATTAAGAATGGCAAAGATATGTTTTAGAAGCCGTATTTGCTAATTAAATTTAAAACGACGATAACACAAGAGCACCAATGGCCCTTTACATTGAAGTTGTTAAAAAATTGTTGCAGTAAAAAACTTTTCAGATAATACTTCACCAACCAGTAAATTTGTTCAGCCCCTGCTATGAACAAAAATCTGAAAACAATATTCTTTTTAATTTTTTTAGCGGCATTTTCATCCCCGTTAAAAAGCCAGCAATCATCAAGACCAAAAATTGGTATTGCATTAAGTGGTGGTGGGGCTAAAGGTTTGGCGCATATTGGTATTTTAAAAGCTATAGATTCCGCTGGGCTTAAAGTGGACTATATTACGGGCACCAGTATGGGAAGTGTTATTGGGGGATTATATGCAATTGGTTATTCAGCAGATTCTATAGAAAAAATTATACGTTCCATTAACTGGGATTTGCTGCTTAGTAACCAGGCATCTCTCCGTACTTTTTTTATGGAAGAAAAAGAAGAGTACAATAAGTACACGATTGAATTGCCATGGATAAACAATAAATTCATATTGCCAACCGGCTTACTTGAAGGACAGGAATTATGGATTAAATTATCCGAGCTGCTATTCCCGGTTTATAATCAGAAAGACTTTTCAAAATTCAGCATTCCATTTAAATGCATAGCCACTGATGTAGGTAGTGGCGAAGCAGTAGTAATGAGTAAAGGAGACCTTATTACCGCCATTCGATCAAGTATTGCTATCCCCTCCTTCTTTACCGCTGTTGATTATGATGGGCATCGTTTAATTGATGGTGGCATTGTAAGAAATTTCCCGGTACGTGATGTAAGGGAAATGGGTGCCAATTATGTAATTGGTAGTAATGTAACCGGTGGATTATTGCCTTCGGAGAAAGTAAGAAACGCCATACAGGTTTTATTACAGGTTGCTTTCTTCGGTGAGGAGAGAGATAAAAAAGAAGAAGTGGCTATGTGTGATATTTATGTGCCGCTTGAAAAAGAAAAGTATAACATGGGAAGTTTCCCGATTGCAAACGAGATACTGGAAAGCGGCATTGAAGAAGGTAGAAAATTATATCCGAGGTTTAAACAATTAGCTGACTCATTAAATGCATTGTACGGCAAACAGGAAATTGCACAAAACAGGCTGCCGGAAGTTAAAGCGGTTACTATTTCTTCTCATGAAATAAAAGGATTAAAAAACACTACGGCTGATTTTCTTCTGCATACAATGAATTTTTTCATTAACCAGGACTATGCAACAGAAAGGCTCTCCCGTATGGTGCGGGCCGCCTATGGAACAAGATATTACAGCCGTGTAACCTATTCACTGCAACAACAGGCAGATGGCACCAGCAAAATTATTTTTGATGTAACCGAGAACCCACTGACGTTTGCCAAACTTGGACTTCATTATAATAAATTCAGCGGCATAGCTGCTATTATAAATTTTACATCCCGCAATTTATTTACACCTAGCTCAAGAAGCCTGTTAAAATTAAACGTAGGAGAATCTTTCAGGGTGAGGGCAGAGCATCTTCAGTATATTGGCCGGCGTAAAGATTTTTCTTTACTTCTCAATACTCAATATGACAGATTTAATGTAACAACTTATAATACTTATAAACAGGATGGTCTTTACAAACAACAATTTTTACTGCTTGATGCAAAGGCACAGTATTCCACATACCGCAATTTATCTGTTGGTATAGGTGAACGTTTTGAATGGATTTATTACAAACCTGCATTTACCTCTTTGTTCCAGTTTAAAGGGAGTAATAGTTTTCCTACTTCTTATTTTTTCATTACACACAACAGTCTTGATAAATCTATATATCCCAGGAAAGGCATAAAAATACATTCGTCATTTGAATGGGTCTCCCATCAACACCCGGATGTAAATTTTTATCTTAACGGGCAACCTGCTAAACCTGATTCAATAACAGTTTCTGATCACTCATATGGAAGGATCCTCTTAAATATGAATAGTTATGCAACACTTAGCCGAAGCACCACTTTAGAATTATTAATGCAAACCGGTATAAACTTTAATTATAAGAAAAATATAATGAATGAATTTTCCATAGGAGGTTTAATACCAATGTTCCGTAACCAGGTAAGATTTGCCGGATTGCAGGAAGGTTCGCTTTACTCTCCCGCTATAGCCGCTTTTCAGGTAGGATTGCGTTATGAATTATTCAATAATACTTATTTGACAGGAAGAACCAATGTACTTTTCAATAATTTCATATCAAAGAGTGATTTTTTTCAAAACCCAGACGTACTAACAGGCTATGCTCTAACCTTTGGTTATAATTTTGCGTTGGGGCCACTAGAACTTAGCCTGATGTATAGCGACCAATCCAAAAAAGTAGTTGGCTATCTCAATATCGGAATCCCTTTTTAAGAAACGATATAATAAAAAGTAAATATAAATTTATCAGCCACTACAATAATTAAACTACTTTATCAAACCCATGTAAAAGGATCATTTGATGGGATATGCGTAATTTTTACACCGGGCACTTTTGGCTGCAACCATTCAGCCATCCACTCCATACCGGGTTCTTCACTAACAGCATGGCCAAGTATTATCAATGAAACATTTATCCCCAGCATTCCTGCATCTCTTATATATTCAGCAGTTTCCCATTCACTCAGTTCACCCACTATTATTACATCAGGTTTATCATTTACTAACGTAGTTATTTGTTCTTTTCCACCCCAAGCTCCGGGTAACAATGCAATTTTTTTACAGGAAAGAGACATATCACCTATCACTCTTACGTGCTTAATTTGAAGTTTTGATTTAAGATGCTTAATAAGTTCTTTTAAGCTGGTAGCCGGAAGCTCAAAAATTTTATTACCATCTTTATAATAATTTTCCCATCCGGCCTTTTTTACTACACCATAAGTAATACCATCAGGTTTATGAGCATGCCAGTAATCATGAGCCCTCCATATAGTAATATTATTTTCTTCCAGCAGTTGAAGTTTACGTTTTACAACCTCATTATTTTCCACCCAATTTTTATTATCTGAATGGGTATAAAAACTTGGTTCATGTGCAATAATAAAATTGGCTTTTATCTTTATTGCTTCTTTGATCACTGCAATAGTTGGAAACATAGTGGTAACAATACCTGTAACTTTCTGTTCAGCACTACCGGTTTTTATAGTATCTATTGTATTCTTAATAGGTGCTGAAGGAATTTCTTTCAGGATAATATCTATTACATCCTGCACAGTAAGTTCTTTTTCCGGGCTTAACAATTCAGTAGCCATACTGCTGCCCGGAACTGACAGCAAAAAAGCAGCTCCGGCTACCTGCAAGCCGGCAGAAATAAATTCTTTTCGTTTCCACAGTTGCTTGTCAATATTTTTTGTTTTCATAACAAATTATTTGAGTGTAAACTTTTAAAACCTGAATGATTAGAATTATAAATTTAACCGCTTCATTTCTTTTACTGCATAATCACATGCCCTTGCTGTGAGTGCCATATAAGTTAAAGAGGGATTTACACAGGCGCCTGATGTCATACAGGAACCATCTGTTATAAAAACATTGGGCACTTCATGCATTTGATTGAAATTATTTAATACAGAAGTTTTTGGATCTCTGCCCATCCTTGCAATTCCCATTTCATGATTAGCATTTCCCGGGAAAGATATTTTGCTGGTAATAGTAATGCCTGAAAAACCTGCCGTCTCCAGTATTTCATTTGCATTGCTGCCCATTTCTTCGTGCATTGCTTTTTCATTCTCTTTAAATTCGCAGTTAACAGTTATGATTGGTCTTCCCCATTTATCTTTTTTATCATGATTTAGTGTGACACGGTTATCTTCATAAGGAAGACATTCACCAAAAGCATATAAATTCATTTGCCATGCCCCCGGTTCACTTAATGCTTCTTTTAATGAGGCGCCAATTTCAGCATTGTTTTGCTGGCGTGGCCTATAAGCACTCCCCCCATAATGATAACCACGAAGAAAGTTGGCATCTTTTCCCTTCACGTTTCTAAAGCGTGGAATATAAATACCGGTCGGTCTTCTGCCATAATAATATTTATCTTCAAACCCTTCTACATTAGCAGTAGCAGAAATCCCTTTATGATGATCCATTAAATTACGGCCAACCTGGTTACTGCCATTTCCCAAACCATTTGGAAAACGGGAGGAAGTTGAATTCAGCAGAATAAAAGCCGTTGCTACAGTAGACGCATTGAGAAACACAATCTTTGAATAAAACTCTATAGTTTGGTTTGTTTCTGTATCAATTATTTCTACACCAGCTGCTCTTTGTTTTTGTTCATCGTACATAACTTTATTAACCAATGAGTGTGGTCTTACTGTTAATTTACCTGTAGCATACGCAGCCGGCATGGTACTGGCATTAGTGCTGAAGTAAGCACCAAATGGGCAACCCCGGTGACAAAGATCTCTTGCCATGCATTGTCCCCTGCCTTTTACCGGTTTCATAAGATTAGCTGTTCTGCCTATAATTACTTTTCGATCAGTATAATGAGTTTCTATTTTTTCCTTAAAGAATTTCTCAACAGTATTCATTTCAAAAGGAAGTTGAAAATTTC
>JBLMVP010000390.1:0-4187 GCA_050256755.1 Sphingobacteriales bacterium
ACACATATGACCTTTCCTCTCCGGCAAATAATGAAATAGTGATAAAGATACTGGAAGCAGCAAAGTATTCTTCACAAACAGGCAAGACGGTTAATTGGCAGGAATATTTTAAAGAATAAAATTCTCACATCCTGCACCAAACTGATAAACTATTTCTTTCGGGTCTCATCCACAAGATGAGATCCATTGATGAAATTATTTTAACGTTCAATAATAAGTTTCTGCTGCAAAACCCTGTTATTGATCTGCATGCGGCATACATAGATGCCTGCCGGTAAGCGGCTCCCGTTAAATGAGAGTTTATAAATACCTGCGGGTTTTATCTCTTCCAAAACATTGCTTACCTCACGTCCTGTCATATCATATACTTTTATGCTTACCCTGCTTTGTACAGACACTGCATATTCTATAGCAGTATTTGCAGCGAAAGGATTTGGATAAACACTAAGATTATCTTTTGCTTCACTTTGCAGAACTGGTGCAGTTTGCCGGGCTTTTGTAATCAATTCCTCAGTTACTTCAAACGGCCTCATCATATCATGATCTTCATGACTCAGGATATGGCAATGCCATTCATATCTTCCCGGCAGATCAAACTTTGCAATTACACGGGTCACTTCACCTGGTAGCATTACTTCGGTATCTTTCCAGCCATCCAAATCCAGGTTGTTTACCTGCGATTGACCTATCAAACGTATATTGGTCAGTTTACCTGTTTCCCTGTCAAGTATACCATTAAATCTTTGGCGGCTGATAACCTGGAATTTTACAAGGTGTAAATGAACCGGATGTGCATCAACAGTAGTATTATAAAATTCCCATACCTCGGTATCATTCAGCCTTACATTCTCTGTTACCGGATCCCCAAAATCCATTGCGCCGCCATCTACAGTACCCAACATCGGTTTTATTCTGTCATATTCATCTTCGGTTTCAAATAAAAGTAATTTACGGGTAGGTCCGCTTTGAACCAATGGTGTTACGGATGGATGAAATGTTGCTGGTAACTCAGATAAAGGAATAGTTGTGTTAAGAGATTTGTTTACACGAAACGCCATGATCTGGCCCGAGGTTTTTGGGCTAGCTGTTTGTCCTTTGGGGTATGGAGAATGTGCATTGTTACGAAGGATAATGGTTTGTCCCAATAATGCAGAGTCAGAAAAATCAATGATTACTTCTTTACGCTGACCTGGCCCCAGCAGCATTTGGTTCAATAGCACCGGGGAAGTCAGCAATCCCTGGTCACTGCCAATTTGCCAAAAAGTATTATTGCCTGATAAAAATAAATTATAAAACCGGCTATCGGATCCATTAAGGATACGAAAGCGATATTGACGGGGCTCTACTTCCAGTACCGGCCATGCTTTGCCGTTTACCAAAATAAAATTGCCGAAAAATTCAGGTAAAATGCTGGGTGAAGGCTGACCTTCTTCTTCCGGTTGAGATGGATAAAATAATTGTCCGTCTTCAGTAAACATTCTGTCCTGGATTGCCAGCCCCATATCATATTCAGCTGCGGGTAATTTATGTTCTGCTTGAAGTTGTTGTTCATGGTCATCCGTAAGCACGTAAAAACCTGCAAGCCCTGCATACACATTTAGTCTTGTGATACCCAGTGCATGATCATGATACCAAATGGTAGCAGCGTCCTGGTCATTACTATATGTATAAGGCTCGTTTTGTCCTTTTTGAAATTGCGACCCCTTTTTAGTAAAGAAAGGAGTGAACCATGATAATGGTGAGCCGTCACTCACGGCTTCAGTATGCCCACCATGTAAATGTGTTACAATCGGGATACCATACTGCTGCCAGTTATTTACACCCGATAAAGCCCAATCAATTGATTCATCAATTGGCAATAAATGAGACAATGGTTGTAAGGTAGATGGATTATACAAATCATTTGACCAGTAAAATTGTAAGGGCACATTTTTGCGTGCAACAATAGTTGGACCTGGATAAGTGCCATTATAGCCCCATACTTTTGTAAGCATAGGCTGACCGCTGACTGGATTTCGCAATCCCAGGTCCTGGTAGAATTGATTGATTGATACGGTAAACGTACCTCCATTACGGCCATCTATTACTGATGGAATGGGTAATGGATTTACAAATTGAAGTTGTGTAGATGGGTTGAGTAAGTTTGTTTGTGCTGTAACAACCTGTAGTTGAGATATTGCGATCATGGCTGTCAAACAGGAAAGTAAAATCTTCACGTTGCGTAAAAATAAGGTTCTCATAACTGTAAGTTTTGCTGTAAAAAAAACTAACAATCAAGTTACACCGGGTCATTGAAAGATAGTAATGAGGTTTATCATTTAGGTTGTTGATACATGTCAGAAAAGTCAATTTTCAAAAATTAGTGAATAAAAAATCTGGCTTAATTATCTTAAGTTTCCAATTGACGCAGGTATTCTACCCAATGATGGATGACTTGATGCTTGCTGAATCTTTAGCTATACAATCGGAGATAATACAAAAGACACAGGTGCTCCTATTAGAACACCTGCGCCTGCTGACTGGTGCAGGTTTTATCAATGATGTAAAGTTTAATTGGTTTTAATTCTTTAGTATAGTAAACTCCACCCTTCGGTTTAGCTGCCTGTTCTCAGGGGTATCATTTGGCGCTACCGGTTTTGTTTCGCCATATCCCTGTGAGGTAATTCTTGTAGACGCTATACCTTTTGAAAGAATATACTCCATCACCGATCTTGCACGGTTATCACTCAATTTGAAATTATATTCATCTGAACCATAGCTGTCCGTATGTGCACTCATTTCAATTTCAATGGCTGGATTTTCTGTCAGCAATTTTACAACTCTGTCGAGTTCCACATACGATTCGGGTCGCAAATCCCATTTATCAAAATCAAAAAACACATTATTCAATCTTACTACCTGCCCAATTTCAATAGGAACGAGATATAAATCTTTATGTATTTCTTTATAGCCAGCTTTTACAAGAGAATCTAAATTCAGGTTTTCTGATTGTGCAAAGAATTTATCTGCCGTTGCTCTTATTAAATAATTTTTATCGTAAGGCAACACTATTTTAAAAGAACCATCTGTTTCAGCAGAAATTCCATTACCTGCTTCCACACCATCGGGCAGGGTTTCATAAACCAGCGATGCACTGAGCGGCCTATTTGTTTTTTTGTTATATACATTGCCACTTACCAGTACAACTGGATTGGGTTTTTCTTTTTCTAATAATTTTACACGTACAATATCACTTTCACCATAGCTATTCAGGCCGGAAGTTAAATAAGCATACTCTCCGCCTGCGTCTAATGTAAAAAAAGCATCCCAGTCTGCTGTATTGATAGGACTACCCAAATTAACCGGGTCGCTCCATTTTTGCCATGTTTTATCAAGTCGTTTAGTTATCCAGATATCATTATTACCTAAACCACCGGGCCGGTTACTGCTGAAATATAGTGTTTCACCATCCGATGCCATATAAGGAGTCATTTCATCGCACTTTGGCAGATTTATTTTCTTTCCCAATGATTTTGGTTCGGACCATGAACCATCTGGTTGTAAAAAGCATACATAAATATCATTAATATAACTGTCTTTATCAGGTGTCATGTAGAGTAATAAAGTTTGTCCGTCATGAGCCATGGTAGCACCTGACCGGCGACCCCTGTCATACTTTTCATAATTTTTTATTATTAGCGCTTCAGGCTTGCTCCAGTAACCATCTTTTTTCAGGTAACACATACTCACCCCATTGCCTGCATAATCTCCATCTACAAATGCACCTCGTATTAAAATCCGGTTGTTGTCGGGCGAAATCCAATATACAGCATTGTAATATGTAGTATTTAACGGGTAACCTAAATGCACGGCTTTGCTCCAGTTTCCAAAACTGTCTCTTTCCGCAAACCAGATGTCCTGTGAGTTAGGTACAGAACGGAACTCGGTGTTTTCCGGATTATTTTCACAGATAAAAAATAACAAATTTCCATCAGCTGATATAGTAGGCCTTAATTCTGCTAATGGGGTATTGATATTGGAACCTAAATTTTCAATTTTAATAATTGTTGAGGCGGTAATAATATTTTCTTTTTGAGGTATTAAAGTTGCTGTTGTATCGCCGGCCAGCTGCGCAGTAGCATATAATACAGATATACTTAGTATAAAAAAGAAGATTGTTTTTTTCACAACATTGGATTTTGGAAACG
>JBLMVP010000391.1:0-15692 GCA_050256755.1 Sphingobacteriales bacterium
ATGAAGAGGAAAAAGGATGGTTGCTGAGTAAAGTGCAGCCTTTAACAGGTAATCAGCAAGTGGCGGTAAACGATAAAAAACATGGAATAAGGAGAAAGGCGACCATTACAAAAAACAAGAGTATCAAACCCAGTATTAAACAACCGACATCAAGCAACCAGCAACAAACAACCATTTCCGGGCAACTAAAAACTATTCTGTATAAACAAAACAATGTTCATGACTTTGCATGGTTTGCTGATAAACGATTTATTGTAAAACATGATACCATAGAATTAAGTTCAGACCGTGTTATTGAAGCATTTACTTTTTGCCTGCCATCTGACGAGGCTAACTGGAAGAATGCGATCAGCTTCATAAAAAAATCTGTTCGCACCCGTTCAAAATGGATTGGCGAATATCCTTACAACACCGTGTCTGTAGTGGAAGCAAAGATGGGCTTTAGTGGCGGAATGGAATATCCAACTATCACCAGCATATCCCCCGTAGATAATGAAACAGAATTAGAAGGAACCATTGAACATGAAGTTGGGCATAACTGGTTTTATGGAATTATTGGTTCCAATGAACGTAATCACCCATGGATGGATGAAGGTATCAACTCTTTCTATGATGGACGTTATGAACAGGAGATAAATAAAAAAGAAGACGATCAATCCAATAAGGAAAGATATTTAGCTATTGCTGAATCAGAACATAAAGATCAACCCATTGAAACTGTTTCAGAAGCTTTTACAGAATTAAATTATGATTTGGCCGGGTATTACAAAACCGATAAATGGATGCAATTACTGGAAAAAGAATTGGGGCCAGATGTTTTCGATAAAGCCATGCAGGAATATTATAAACGCTGGCAGTTTAAACATCCTTATCCCGAAGATTTCAGAAAAGTAATGGAAGATGTTAGCGGCAGAA
Organism: Sphingobacteriales bacterium; assembly: GCA_050256755.1. Classification (GTDB taxonomy): domain Bacteria; phylum Bacteroidota; class Bacteroidia; order Chitinophagales; family Chitinophagaceae; genus AWTP1-9. The sequence continues at coordinate 916 of JBLMVP010000391.1, forward strand.
ATTTAGATAATATTTTTGCCCTGCTTACACAAAAAGGAGCATTAGACAAAAACACAAAATATAAAACAAGCTTAATCGTTTTACCAACATCTTATAAAACCTTCAATAATCAATTTAAAACAAGAAATAAAACAATTTTAATTAGTCCGATAGCAGGCATCAATTCATACGATAAGCTAATGATTGGCATCGGCATCACTAATTATTTACCACCCAATGGTAATTTTCGTTTTCTTTTATCCCCTATGTATTCCACGGGGGCAAAAACAATTACCGGATTAGGAAGATTAAGCCATCGCTGGTTTCCTAAATCTATTTTTGAACGGGCTGAAATTTTTGCTGCTGCTTCTAAATTTACTACCAGCAATTTTACTGACGATTATGGCGAAAAATTAAATACAGGTTTCACCAAAGTGGTTCCGGGGTTTAGGTTAACATTTAAAGAAAACAACCCATTAAGTACAGTTAGAAAGTATATTCAGTGGAAAACATTTTTAATCAATGAAGAATCATTGAAGTTTAAAACAGACAGTGTTATCACTCCCGGTAATCCACCGGACACCGCTGTATACAGTAATGCAAGTAAAAAAAACGACTCACGATATGTTAATCAATTGAAATTAGTTATCGAAAATACAAGAGTATTATATCCTTATAACGCTGAACTACAAATTGACCAGGGAAAAGGTTTTATACGAGCCGCTTTTACTGGTAATTATTTCTTTAACTATTCAAAAGGCGGCGGGGCTAACGTAAGGTTATTTGCAGGGAAGTTTTTTTACACCGGCAATAAAGCAGAAAACCCATTTGAAACCTATCCCTATCATTTTAACATGACTGGTGCCAGAGGTGAGGACGATTATACTTACAGCAATTATTTTATTGGCAGAACAGAACAACTTTACTGGAGGAGCCAGCAGATAGCCATTCGTGATGGAGGATTTAAAGTTGGTACTGATTTGTTGGCTGACAGGACAGGCCGTACCGACGATTGGTTAATAGCATCCAACTTTACTACTAGTATTCCCAATAATGTAAATCCATTAAGTGTACTCCCGGTAAAAATTCCATTAAAAGCCTTTTTAGATATTGGCACCTATGCCGGTGCCTGGAAGAAAAATGCAGGAGTTACTAAATTTTTATTTGATGCCGGGCTGCAGGTTTCTTTATTTAAAAATGTGCTTAACATCTATATACCGTTTTTTTACAGCAAAGTGTACAGTGATTATTTTAAATCGTATAAGCCGGATACCAAATTCCTGCGGAATATTTCTTTTAGCATTGATTTGCAAAATATACGCTTACCGCAACTGATTCATAACTCTATTTTTTAGTGGCTATACAGTATGCAACATATCGCCAAATAGATAAACATAAATGGGACAGCTGTATTGATAATGCCGCAAACGGATTGGTGTATGCTTATTCTTTTTATTTGGATGAAATGGCTGATAATTGGGATGCTTTAATAACAAACGATTATGAAACAGTAATGCCTTTACCCTGGCGAAAGAAATATGGTATCTATTATTTGCACCAGCCTTTTTTTTGCGCTTCACTTGGCATTTTCTCTGAAAAAAAGATTACATCAGAATTAGCTGCACAATTTTTCCAATCCATCCCGGCAAAGTTTAAATACTGGGATATCAGTTTAAATTACGGTAATAATTTTTTATTGCCTGAGTTTGGATTGTATGAAAGAACGAATTATATATTAAATCTTCAGCCGGGATATGAAGAATTGGTTGCCAACTTTAAAACCAATATTAAACGAAATATTAAAAAAGCGGAAGAAATGGGCTGCACTATAGAAAAAAATATTCCCCTCACTCCTATTCTCGTTTTATCGAAAGAAATATTGCAGGCAGTTTCACCCGTTGAAGAAGAAGATTACAACAATTTTGCCGAGTTGTATAAAATATTGTTCGATAAAGGTCAGGCAATTAATTATGCTGTTTACTCAGCACAAAAAGAACTACTGGCATCCTGTGTGTTTTTCTTTTCACACAAAAGAGCTTACTATATTTTAGTAGGCAATCACCCCAATGGAAAAACGGTTGGTGCCTCTCACGTGCTTATTAATGCATTTATAAAAGATTTTGCCGGCAAAGATTTACTGCTCGATTTTGAAGGCAGCGATATTCGCAATCTTGCTTTTTTCTATAGCAGCTTTGGAGCAATTGAAGAAAAATACGGAGCTATAAAATTAAACCGTTTGCCTAAATTATTTAGGTGGCTGAAGAATTAAATTATCACTTCCCTTCCAAAATTTTTTCTGCCAAGAATAAGTCGATGGGTTTTGTAATTTTTATATTTGTCTCTTCTCCTTCTATTAAATTAATAGCTATACCAAACGCTTCGGCAACATTCGCTTCGTCTGTAAACCTTTCTTTATAATCAATTTTAAAAGCTGCCAGTAATATTTTGCTGTGAAAAGTTTGTGGAGTTTGCACCAGTCTTATAGTAGTTCGATCGAGTAAACGGTTTCCATTTGCAGTAATCATTCGTACAGAATCACTACAACCTATTACCGGCACGGCACTACCCTGTTCCAATGCTGCATTATAACAACGTTTAATTAAATCTGTACTAACCAAACATCTAACCCCATCATGTACAAATATGATACTCTCCTCCTCAATCAAACTCAACCCGTTTTTTACAGAATGAAAACGTGTTTCACCCCCCGCTACAACCTGTATTCTTTTTTTGTCAAAATAAGCATCAATGATTTCAGTACCCATATCCATATATTCGAATGGTAAAACCAATATCACCTGCAAATCCGCATAAGCTTTTAAAAAAGATTGAATCGTATAATATAAAACCGGTTTCCCCTTCAGTAATAAAAATTGCTTAGGTGTTTCCTTCTCCATTCTTTTGCCGGTCCCACCAGCCACTATTACAGCGTATGTCTTCATATAAGTTCTAAATTCTTAGTTATAAGTTTTTAAATTATTAAAAACGGTGTTCTCGTTATTTATAAATCGCTACTTCATTTACCTCATCATTGCTTCGCTTTCCACGGTACATACCTTCACAGTTAAACAACATGGCAATATTAGCGTTAGCATCACCACCAATCATCCCACCTTCACCATTTATTTTTACTAATTTATCATTGACTACAGTATCCATCGCTTCCTGCAAACTCAATCCTTTATACTCCATCAGGCAACTAACATCATAAGCAGCCACTACTTTAATAAATAATTCCCCATGACCGGTTGCAGAGATCGCACAGGTTTTATTATTGGCATAAGTACCACAACCAATTAAAGGGCTATCTCCAACTCTGCCATATTTTTTATTCGTCATGCCACCTGTACTGGTTGCAGCAGCAATATTCCCATTTACATCACAAGCCACTGCACCAACTGTTCCAAATTTCTTTTCCCTGTTTTCTTTTATGGCAGAATGATCGAGTACAAATTCACCTGATTTACGAATTGCCAGCCATTGATTATACCTGAACTGTGAAAAGAAATATTCATCATCCTCTTCCTTTAAATTTTGCTCTCTCGCAAATTCATTTGCCCCTTCACCGCATAACAATACATGGTTTGAATTAGTCATTACCTTATAAGCCAACTCAACAGGATTACGAACTTTAGTAACACCCGCTACTGCACCTGCTGATAAATCAGAGCCATTCATAATTGAAGCGTCCATTTCATGAAGACCTTTGTTTGTAAAAACTGAACCTCTGCCGGCATTAAACAGTATATTATCTTCCAGTAAAATAACAGCCTGTTTTACTGCTTCCAGCGAACTACCTCCTTTTTGTAACACAGCATAACCTGCATCCAGTGCTGATTGTAATCCGTCCCGATAAGCGTTTTCCAACTCATCCGTCAGCTCTGATTTTAAAATCGTACCTGCTCCTCCATGTATCGCTATTGAAAACTTGTTCATACTGGTTATTGGGTAAATTTTGTTGGCTCGAAAATAACTATTTTACTGACCGAAAACTGAAAGAGTTTTATTTAGGATAAAAAGAAAACTTTCGACGGCAGACATTTTTACTATTTTTATAAACTTGGTTCCATTACGAGGTGTTTGATTTAATGGATAGGATACTAAACAGACTTTTTTAATTTATTAAACGGAAAGCTAATTGTCGGCTATTCAATATTCTGAAAATGCTAATCGTAACACAAATCAAAAAGAAAGATGTGTGGAACCATGATTATGGGGTCAGAGTATCCGGCTACTTCTTTATTTTCTTCCTTATTATTCACTATGGTTTTTTGTGAGCATGCAGCTGATGTTTTTCTTTGGCAGCAGTAAAATCATTGATGCCAGTAACCCTATAAAAAAAGTTTGGATGTCACCATTTGTAATGGATGATTATACAAAAGCCTTAGTTGAGAGTTTTGTTGGATTTTTTGCACTGAGGCTGATAATTTATTTTATTTTCAGTGGGGAATTCAGAACCATTTCATTAGTCAGGCTGATGCTCTCTCCTTACTGCATATTTTTGTACAGCAGTTTGTAATAATTATCGGCAGATTTGCATTATCCTTTGGTGCAGACAGCATTTTTATGGTACTATTTGTTTTGGCAAAAACCTTTTTTGAAGTAATCTTCAACTATAAAAGAATTTTGCCATTAGCAGGTAAAAAACGGCATATAAAGAAAGAAATAAAAAGATCAGGACACCAACAGCTTACACTCTTTCAGCAATTTTTCTTTATCAATAGCTACGGTTCCAACTTCTTCGCACACAAGACCACCGGCAATATTAGCCACATCAGCCATTAATCGCACATCTTTTGTAGCTGCGTAAATTAATGAAGCAACGGCAATAACGGTGTCACCCGCGCCACTTACATCAGCAATATTTCTTAGATGTGATGGAATAATATGATAATGGTTTTCATCTTCATAATAAACTCCATGCTCCGATAAAGTAATAAAAGAAATATGATGATGTAATTTTTCTTTTAATAACCGATGAACCTGCTGCAGCAATTCTTCAGTCATTCCATCTTCAATAATATTTAATCCTTCTTTAACTTCTTTAAGGTTTGGTTTGAAAATATCAACACCTTTATAAGAAAAGAAATTTTTACGCTTTGGGTCAACAGTGGTAATTATGCCATGAAGCTTACACAAAGCAATTGTTTTTTGTATAACCAGTTCCGTTAAAACACCCTTATTATAATCTTCAAAAATTACTACCTGCGGCTTTTCCTGGGCAATGAATTGCTGCATCGCCAGTATGAGCCTGTTTTCATCCTCATAACCCAAATCATGTGTTACTTCATTATCCAGCCGCATCATTTGCTGGTTACGGCTGATAACTCGGATTTTATTGGTAGTAATCCGGTTGGAACTGTTTAATAAAAAGTCAGTATTGATCTTGTTTTCCTCAAACAATTGCTTTAAAAGTTTTCCCTCGTCATCATTACCAATAACAGAAAGTACCGCAACGTTTGTATTTAATGATCGGAGATTTAAAGCTACATTGCCTGCTCCGCCAATACGGTAATCCTTTTTTCGTAATGAAACCACAGGCACCGGTGCTTCCGGTGAAATACGTTCTACCTTTCCCCACATATAAGTATCCAGCATCACATCTCCTATTACTGCTACTTTGATGGAAGAAAAGTCAGCAAAGAGTTTGTCAAAATCAACAGCAGCCATTTGATTATTGTTTTTTCTGATTTGCCACGGCAATATAATAAAGCGGAAGACCTAATAATACAATTGCTAATCCTGCCCCTGCATAAACAGGTTTCATCTTAATCAGGAAGACACAAAATATTATTGCAAGAATTATATAAATAATTGGCAATACGGGATAGCCAAATGCTTTATACGGTCTTTCCATTTCCGGTTTTTTCTTTCTTAATACAAAAATACCTATGATGGTTAATGCATAAAAGAGTACCACAACAAATGCAACCATATCAAGCAAATCACCATATTTACCGCTTAAACAAAGCACAGAAGCCAGTGCACATTGAATCCATAACCCAAATTCGGGAACAGCGTTTTTGTTTAATTCACCGGTACGTTTAAAGAATAAACCGTCTTTAGCCATAGTATAATAAACTCTTGCCCCTGCCAGTATCAATCCATTATTACAACCAAAAGTTGAAATCATAATCATCACGGCAATTACATAAGTACCGATGTTTCCAAAAATGGCATTACTGGCGGCAACAGCTACCCTGTCCTGTTGTGCATAAGCTATACTCTGCAATGGTAATACATGCAGGTACATCAGGTTAGCAGTTACATAAATTACCGTTACAATCATTGTCCCAAGGAAAAGACTTAAACCAATATTTCTTTTTGGATTTTTTATTTCTCCGGCGATAAAAGTTACATTATTCCACGAATCGCTGCTGAAGATAGAACCAACCATCGCTGCTGCAATGGCTCCAATTAATGCCGTTCCTGAAATGGGCAGCCAGGACGTTGGAACAATTCCTTTCTTTTCAACACCCAAATCCTGCACAGCATTAAAACCCGTTTGCCAGTTTTCTGTCCAGAAGCTATGCTTAGTCAGTAAAAAGCCAAATACTATTAACCCAAATAAAGAAACCAGTTTGGTTAATGTAAAGGTGGTTTGAATTATTTTTCCTCCCTTAACACCTTTGGTATTGATATAAGTTAAGAAAATGATGAGAGCAATGGAAACCAATTGGGCAGGATACAATTTAAATGCGCCTAACTGCATTAAAATATTTTCATCTTTTAATTCGAGTGCAGGGATAAAATAACCTGCAAATTTAGAAAAGGCTACACCCACTGCCGCAATAGTTGCTGTTTGAATAACAGCAAAAAAGCTCCAGCCATATAAAAAGCCAGCGAGCGGATTAAATGCTTCTTTTAAATAAACATACTGACCGCCTGCTTTTGGATACATAGCGCTTAACTCGCCATAACTTACGGCTGCCGTTAATGTCATAAAACCTGTTATCAGCCATACAAATATGAGCCAGCCTGCACTGCCCACATTACGGGTAATATCAGCACTTACAATAAAAATACCGGATCCAATCATAGAGCCGGCAACAATCATAGTAGCATCAAGCAGTCCAAGGGTTGGTTTGAAAGAAGTTTGTTCACTCATGAATATAAAATTAAAATCTCCCGGGCTTTAGGCGAGAGAGATTGAAGATAAGAAATTCATTTTACCGAAATTAATTCTTTACTGTTTTCCTGTATTCAAGATTTAGACCCCGCAAAACCTCCCTGGTGATATTATACGCAGTGTCCTTATGCAGGAACATCATATTTCCTTTTGCCGTACCAAAGATGAAAGTAAAATTGTTTTGTTTATTGTATTCATCCAGGTAAGTTTCAATTTTTCTCAGCACATCGTCCATCATTAAAGTTTGTTTATCGCCCAATTCTTTGGAAAGCTGCTGTTTCTTACTTTCGAGGTTTTGCATTTTTTGCTGGTATGCAGCCTTAAAATTTTCTGCCTCAATTTCTGTTATTGAATTTCCTCTCTGGATAAATTGTATCCGCTCATTTTCGATGGCATTAAAATCCCTGTTCAATATTTTATCTATACTATCTCTCTTCTTTTCAAAATTATTTTGTACCTGTCTGTAATATTCGTAATTCGTTTCCAGCGAATCAATATCCACATACGCCACATTCAACTTTGATTTGGTACTATCATATTTTGCTGTGACATTTTGTGCAGAAGTGCTTTTACCAAAAAACTGGAAATAAAAAAGCACAGCCACAAGAGCAAATAACAGAACAAATAAAATGGTAGAAATATTTTTCATCCGCTGATTTTTAGCAAGATAAGCTTATTCAATTATGATAGTTAAGCCGGGATTGAAATTTTAGTAAAGGCTTAACACGAATTACGTCAACGACAGTACTGACAAGGGTTTCAGCGATTTCACAAGCAGGTCAAAAATAAAAGCATAAGAATAAGCGGTGATAAGGCAATAAAAAAGGGTAGAAAATTTCTACCCTTTTTATATCAATTATTTTATTGATTATTCTTCTTCATCAAAACTCATGGCTTCACGTGTTGTTTGAAGTAATTCATATTCTTCTTTACTTCCTACAATCATGTTATCAAAATCACGCAAACCTGTTCCGGCAGGAATTGGATGACCAGTGATAACGTTTTCTTTCAATCCAAGCATATCATCCGTTTTACCATTGATAGCTGCAGAGCTTAACACCTTCGTTGTTTCCTGGAAGGATGCTGCAGATATCCAGCTATGTGTACCTAATGAAGCTTTGGTAATACCCAGTAATACCGGTGTTGAAGTAGCTGGTTGAGAATCTCTGTATTCAACAATTTTTTTATCTGCTCTGCGTAATACCGAGTTTTCTTCACGCACATCACGAAGGCTGGCAATCATACCTGCTTTCAACTTTGTGCTGTCGCCGGCTTCCGTTACAACTTTCTTATCAAAGATCCAGTCGTTTTCCTGATTAAAGTCGAAACGATCTTCCAGATCTCCTTCTAAGAATTTAGTATCACCTGCATCAACAATTTCCACTTTCTTCATCATCTGGCGTACGATAACTTCAATATGCTTGTCGTTAATCTTCACACCTTGTAAACGGTACACTTCCTGTATTTCATTTACCACATATTCCTGAACGGCAAACGGTCCTTTAATATTCAAAATATCATAAGGTGCAATTTGTCCATCACTCAACGGAGTACCTGCTTTCACATAATCACCGTCTTGTACAAGAATCTGACGTGTTAATGGTACAAGGTATTTTTTAACTACCCCGTCTTTTGCTTCAATTACAATTTCACGGTTACCACGTTTTACAGCACCAAAGCTTACCACGCCATCAATTTCAGAAACAATAGCAGGGTTACCCGGGTTTCTTGCTTCAAACAATTCCGTTACACGTGGGAGACCGCCGGTGATATCTCTTAATTTACCTAACACACGAGGAATCTTAACCATTACCTGGCCTGCTTTTACATCTTCACCTTCTTCTACAGAAATGTGAGAACCAACAGGAAGGTTATATGATTTGATTTCTTTTCCTTCAATTAAAAGAGAAGGAATTTTGGTCTTATCTTTTGTTTCGATAACTACTTTTTCGCGGTGACCGGTTTGTTCGTCAGCTTCCTCACGGAAAGTTACACCCTCAATAATGCTTTCAAATTTAATTGTACCGGCAATCTCTGCTACTACTACGTTATTGAATGGATCCCATGTACAAATGCCATCGCCTTTCTTTACCTGCTGACCATCTTTCACCATCAACGTTGCTCCATAAGGAACGTTATTGGTAATTAACAGGCGATCATTCTTCACATCCATGATACGAACTTCACCTGTACGGCCAATTACTATTTGTACAGTTTTACCTTCATTGTTTACTGCATTAACAGTACGTAATCCATCAAACTGAACGGTGCCTTCAAACTTAGCTGCTAACTGAGAATCCACTGAAGCAGAACCAGCCACACCACCCACGTGGAATGTACGAAGTGTTAACTGCGTACCGGGTTCACCAATTGATTGTGCTGCAATGATTCCAACAGCATCACCACGCTGAGCAAGGTTGCCTGTTGCCAGGTTCTTACCATAACATTTTACACAAACACCACGTTTGCTTTCGCAGGTTAATACAGAACGTATTTCAACTGTTTCTATACCACACTCCTCAATCTTCTGTGCAATATCATTAGTAATTTCATCCCCACCTCTTACGATTAATGCATCGGTTAAAGGTTCATATACGTCATGTACAGAAGTACGCCCTGCTATACGATCACTCAATGGTTCAATGACATCTTCATTATCTTTTAATGCAGAGGTTGCAATACCACGGAGTGTTCCGCAATCTTCTTCATTAATAACTACATCCTGCGCCACATCAACCAAACGGCGTGTTAAGTAACCGGCATCTGCAGTTTTTAAGGCGGTATCTGCCAGACCTTTACGGGCACCGTGAGTAGAGATAAAATATTCCAATACACTCAATCCATCTTTAAAGTTGGAAAGAATGGGGTTCTCAATAATTTCAGAACCGGAAGAACCTGATTTTCTTGGTTTAGCCATCAATCCCCTGATACCAGCCAACTGTTTAACCTGTTGTTTACTACCACGAGCACCACTATCAAGCATCATGTACACAGAGTTGAATCCCTGCTTATCAGTCGCCATTTCACGGATTAATGTTTCCGTTACTTTGGTATCCACACGGCTCCATATATCAATAATCTGGTTATAACGTTCGTTATTGGTAATAAGACCCATGTTATAATTATCCCAAACTTCATTGACTTCTGAAGCAGCTGATTCAATCATTGCTCCTTTTACTTCAGGGATGATAAGGTCATTAATATTAAAGGACAATCCACCCTGGAATGCTGTGCGGAACCCTAATGTTTTTATATCATCAAGAAATTTGGCAGTTTTAGGGATATCAGTAATGAGGATAATATCACCAATAATTTCACGAAGGTTTTTCTTGGTCAGTAAAGCATTTACATAACCTACCTCTTTGGGAACAAACTGGTTAAAAATTACCCGGCCAACAGTAGTATCAATTAATTTATTTTCGATTTCACCACTGTCTTTACGAACATTGGCCTTAACTTTTATCGGTGCATGTAAATCAATCTGCTTCTCATTGTAAGCAATGATAACTTCTTCCGCACTGTAAAAAGCTTTTCCTTCACCTTTTACTTTTTCTGTATCAGTTGATTTTTTTGCTTTAGAGATATAGTACAATCCCAATACCATGTCCTGTGAAGGAAGGGTAATAGGCTGACCATTCTGCGGGTTAAGAATGTTATGCGAAGCCAGCATCAATAACTGAGCTTCCAGTACAGCTGCGTTGCTTAATGGAACGTGTACTGCCATCTGATCACCGTCAAAGTCAGCGTTGAACGCAGAACATACTAACGGGTGCAATTGTATCGCTTTGCCTTCAATCAATTTTGGCTGAAATGCCTGGATTGATAAACGGTGAAGTGTGGGGGCACGGTTTAACATTACAGGGTGACCTTTCAAAATATTTTCTAAGATATCCCAAACAATAGCTTCTTTTTTATCAACAAGTTTCCTTGCACTCTTTACTGTTTTAACGATACCTCTTTCAATCAATTTACGGATGATGAATGGTTTGAATAATTCAGCTGCCATATCTTTTGGCAAACCACATTCATGCAATTTCAATTCAGGACCTACTACGATAACTGAACGACCTGAATAGTCAACACGTTTACCCAATAAGTTTTGACGGAAACGACCTTGTTTACCTTTCAGTACATCACTTAATGATTTTAATGCACGGCCACCTTCTGCTTTAACAGCATTTGATTTACGTGAATTATCAAACAAGGAATCAATCGCTTCCTGCAACATACGTTTTTCATTACGCAAGATTACTTCAGGAGCTTTAATTTCTAACAAACGCTTTAAACGATTGTTACGGATAATAACACGACGGTATAAATCGTTTAAATCAGAAGATGCAAAACGACCACCATCCAAAGGAACTAACGGACGCAGTTCAGGTGGAATTACCGGGATGTATTGCATTACCATCCACTCAGGACGGTTGTTGATTCTTGTATTAGCATCACGAAATGCTTCTACCACACTCAAACGCTTTAAGGCATCCGCCTTACGTTGTTGAGATGTTTCATTAGCTGCTGCGTGACGTAAAGAAGCACTTAAGCTATCTAAATCCAAACGGGCAAGCATATCACTTACCGCTTCAGCACCCATCTTGGCAATGAATTTATTTGGATCTTCATCAGGCAAGTATTGGTTGTCTTTCGGCAGCGTATCTAAAATATCTAAATATTCTTCTTCAGTTAACAGGTCACCGTAGTTCTGACCTTTATCTGCCCGGATACCTGACTGTATTACCACAAACCGTTCGTAGTAAACAATAGTTTCTAATTTCTTAGAACTCATCCCCAGCAAATAACCAATCTTATTAGGTAATGATTTAAAGTACCAGATATGCACAACAGGTACCACTAACTTAATATGACCCATGCGTTCACGACGAACTTTCTTTTCCGTTACTTCCACACCACAGCGGTCGCACACAATACCCTTATAACGGATACGCTTGTACTTGCCACAGGCGCATTCGTAATCTTTTACCGGACCAAAAATCCTTTCGCAAAACAAACCATCACGTTCGGGTTTGTAAGTACGATAGTTAATGGTTTCGGGCTTTAATACTTCTCCAAAACTTCTTTCTAAAATTGAATCTGGTGAAGCCAGGCCGATTGTAATTTTTGTAAACGTAGCTCTTGGACGATTATCTCTTTTGATAGCCATATTGAGTTTATTGTTTTGTCCGAAGGACTTCCTTCAGAGTAGTTTTTTGTTTTTTGTTATCAGCGACATTAGCATCATCCATCGTATGTAGTGTCACTCACTTATACATTCGGTTCATTGGTCGTTACCGTTACTCGAATTTGAGGTCTAATCCTAATCCTCTTAATTCATGAACCAATACATTGAATGATTCAGGAATACCCGGACGTGGAACGTTATCTCCTTTTACAATTGCTTCGTAAGTTTTAGCACGGCCGATGATATCATCAGACTTCAGCGTTAACAATTCCTGCAATATGTTAGAGGCTCCATAAGCTTCCAGTGCCCATACTTCCATCTCACCAAAACGCTGACCACCAAACTGAGCTTTACCACCCAACGGTTGCTGAGTAATTAAGCTGTATGGTCCGATTGAACGGGCATGCATCTTATCATCAACCATGTGGTGAAGTTTAATCATATAGATGATACCAACCGTTGCTTTCTGATGGAAGCGTTCTCCGGTTTCACCATCAAACAGGTAAGTATGACCAAAGCTTGGTAAACCAGCTTCATTAACATGATTAGCAATTTCCTCTACAGTAGCACCATCAAAGATTGGTGTAGCGAATTTCATTCCCAGTTTCTCTCCAGCCCATCCTAATACCGTTTCATAAATCTGCCCCAGGTTCATACGACTTGGTACCCCCAATGGGTTCAGCACAATATCAACCGGTGTTCCATCTTCTAAGAAAGGCATATCTTCTGCACGGACAATTTTAGCAACAATACCTTTGTTACCGTGACGACCCGCCATTTTATCACCCACTTTCAGTTTACGTTTAACAGCTAAATAAACTTTAGCGAGTTTCAATACACCTGCCGGTAATTCATCACCAATCGAGATGTTGAATTTTTCTCTCTTATAACGACCTAATTCTTCGTTGTACTTAATATTGTAGTTGTGTAAAAGCGTATTGATATTGCTATCAATATGTTTATCACCAGTCCAGCCTAATGGATTAACATTCTGGAAATCCAGACCTGCTAAATTCTTAGGATTAAACTTGGCACCTTTACCAATCAATATTTCACCAAAGTTGTTACTTACACCTGCAGAAGTTTTGTCTCTCAGCAAAACCTGTAATTTACTTACTAAAAGTTCAAGCAGATCCGCTGTGTTTTTTTCATGTACTTTTTCAACTTTCTCCAGTAATGCTTTCTCTCTTACCTTAGTATTTTTATCTTTTTTAGCACGTTGAAACAAACGCTTATCAATTACTACACCTTCAGTTCCTGATGGTGCTTTTAATGAAGCATCTTTTGCATCACCGGCTTTATCACCAAAGATGGCACGTAATAATTTTTCTTCCGGTGTAGGATCACTTTCTCCTTTTGGAGTTACTTTACCAATAAGGATATCACCTTCTTTAATACCGGCGCCAATTCTTATTACACCATTCTGATCTAAATCTTTTGTAGCTTCTTCTGATACATTAGGAATATCCGGAGTTAATTCCTCTTCACCCAACTTTGTATCACGAACTTCCAGTTCAAATTCATCAATATGAATAGAAGTAAACCAGTCTTCTTTTACCACTCTTTCGCTGATAACGATGGCATCCTCAAAGTTGTAACCTTTCCATGGCATGAATGCTACTTTAAGGTTACGGCCCAATGCGAGTTCACCATTTTGTACAGCATATCCTTCTGTTAAGAAATCACCTTCTTTTACTCTCTGTCCTTTCTTAACGGCAGGTTTTAAATTGATACAAGTACTCTGGTTTGTTTTTGTGAACTTAGTGAGTTTGTATATTCTTAAATCTTCTTCAAAACTTACCAAACGTTGTTCTTCATCTCTTTCGTAACGAACATGAATTTCATTGGCATCAACAAATTCAACTACACCATTACCTTCAGAGTGAATCTGGATTCTTGCATCACGGGCAGCTTTCGCTTCCAAACCTGTACCAACGATTGGAGAAACAGGACGAATTAACGGAACAGCCTGGCGTTGCATGTTAGAACCCATCAATGCACGGTTGGCATCGTCATGTTCTAAGAATGGGATTAACGATGCACTCAAACCAACAATCTGGTTAGGGGCAACGTCCATGTATTCTACTTCATGTTTATCTAAAATCGGGAAATCACCTGTTTGACGGCTTTTCACTTTATCTTCAGAAATATTTCCATGCTCATCTATCTCGGCATTTGCCTGAGCAATTTTTGCTGTGTCCTCTTCTTCTGCACTCAGGAAAGTAAGATGCTTCATATCAATCTTACCATCTTCTACTTTGCGGTAAGGAGTTTCAATGAAGCCCATGTCATTGATTTTGGCATGCACACAAAGTGTGGATATCAAACCAATGTTTGGTCCTTCGGGAGTTTCAATAGTACACAAACGGCCATAGTGAGAATAGTGAACGTCACGAACCTCGAAACCCGCACGTTCACGGCTTAAACCACCGGGTCCGAGTGCGGATATACGACGCTTATGTGTAATCTCACTTAATGGGTTTGTTTGAT
>JBLMVP010000392.1:0-2833 GCA_050256755.1 Sphingobacteriales bacterium
TAAATGCTATTATTGCACACCAATTAAAGGCATTGATACCCTCTATAAAAATATTGCCGGAAGAAACAGAACAATTAGTGAGTGCTGATTATCATTTAACGGTTTTAATCGGTAGTGGAGACTGGCAATTTGCATTATTACATAAACAAAGAAAGCGATTGGACTGGTTGCTGAGTTTTCATTTTGAAAAAGATACCCTGCTAAATGATTTTGCCTCCCAATGGGATGAAGTGATGACAGCCTATCCTTTTCTAAATAAATATTTTTCATCGGTTACTGTTGTTTACCGGTATAATGAAACCGTTTTGCTGCCTAACACGGATTATAATGCTGCATCAAATGCAGCTATACTGGATACTTTGTATGGAGAAAATACGGATGCTGTTATTAAAGATGATTTTGTTGCTGCTGAAGATTTAAATATTGTGTATCGCATCCCCTCAATTGTTTACTATTCCCTGCAGAGAAATTATATAAATGCTTCCGTTAAACATTATTACGGCATGGAATTACAGGCTTTGAGTAAAACAGCCTATGAGAATGTAATACTGATTAACTTTTTTGGTAACCAGTTTGGTGTAACGGTAATAAAAACAAACCAGCTGCAATTAATGCACACTTACAATTACAGCAAAACGGAGGATGTTTTGTTTTACCTGCTTACCATAGCTAAAGAGTTTAATTGTAACAGGGAAGAAATTATATTGCTTATTGGCGGCATGATAGAAGAAAAATCTGTACTGTTTGCTGATATCAATAAATATTTCTTAACGGTTCAGATGACCGGCAAGCCGGAAACTATTGATACAAGAGCAGCCTTTAATGAATTCCCTCTTCATTATTTTAATCCCGTATTTACAATTGCATCATGCGTATTATAGGTGGTATACATGGGGGAAGAAAGTTTAATCCGCCGGGTAACATGCCACATACCCGCCCAACTACTGATGTGGCTAAAGAAGGGCTATTTAATGTTATAGAGAATAATCTTGACATATCTTCCTTAAAAACACTGGATATTTTTGGCGGTACAGGCAGTATCAGTTACGAGTTGGCATCAAGAGGGGCAAAGGATTTAACCATTGTGGAGATGGATTATACCATGAGTGAGTTTATTAAAAAGACAGCAGCAGAAATGAAGCTGGAAAATTTTAAAGTGGTTAAAATGGATGTTTTTAAATTTCTTCAAACTGCCGCCACAACCTATGATTTTATTTTTGCCGGCCCGCCATATGCACTCGGCAATATTGATGAATTGCCGAAAATAATTTTTGAAAAAAACCTGCTGAATAAAAATGGCTGGTTCATACTGGAACATACTCCCCGTAACGACTATAAGCAGTTCCCGAATTACGTTACAGAAAGAAATTACGGAACTACCATATTTTCCATCTTCATTAATAAGTAGCTTTGCAATATGCGTCCCATTTTTATAACAGGCATTGGTACCGATGTAGGTAAAACAGTAGTTGCTGCAATTGTGGCAGAAGCATTGGAAGCAGATTACTGGAAACCTGTACAGGCTGGGTATGATGATGGTACCGATAGTGAATGGGTTAACAGGATGCTGAGCAATGAAAAAAGCAATATTTACCCGGAAACCTATAAATTAAAAATGCCCGCTTCCCCGCATATAGCAGCAAAAGAGGAAGAGATAACTATCAGCCTTGAAAATATATATAAGCAATACTGCCAGCTGCCAGCTGCTAACCGTCAGCTGGTAATAGAAGGTGCGGGAGGTTTAATGGTACCATTAAACGAAAATGAATTTGTACTGGATTTGATAAAAAAATTGAAAGCAAAGGTTATAGTAGTCAGCCGTAATTATTTGGGCAGTATTAATCATTCAATCTTAACTGCAGAAGTTTGCAAACAGCATTATATTGATGTAGTGGGATGGGTTTTTAATGATAACTATATGCACTATGAAGAACAGATAGTTTCATGGACGGGTTATCCCAAAATTGGTTCCATTGATTATGAGCTGGAGCCGGGTAAGGCATTTATTAAAAAGAATGCTGAAAAGATTCGTCAGCGCCTAACAGACTTGTTATGACGAAAAGCGAATTGAGGAAATTATATAAAGAAAAAAGACTGCAGCTTTCTGCAAAAGAGATTAACCGTTTTAATGATTTAATACTGATCCGGTTTCAGCATCTTGACTTACCATTTATTTATTACCTGCATACGTATTTGTCTATTGAAGAGAACAGGGAAGTTCCTACTGACCAGTTAGTGAGCTACCTTGAATTTCGTAACCCCGATATGAAAATAATTGTACCTAAGGCTGATTTTGTTACAGGTGAACTTTCACATTATTTGGTGACCGATAATACCACTTTTGTAAAAAATGAATACAACATACCGGAGCCGGTTAATGGCGAAATTATTGCAGCCGGCAAAATTGATTTGGTGCTGGTACCTTTGCTGGCCTTTGATGAAAAGGGTTACAGGCTTGGCTATGGTAAGGGGTTTTACGACCGTTTTCTTTCGCAATGCTCAAAGGATACTTTGAAAATTGGACTTTCTTATTTTGATGCTGTTGAATCCATCAGTGATACTCATCAATTTGATTTACCTTTAACGCACTGCGTTACTCCGCATCGCATTTATGAATTTGGCTAATTTCACATTTCAGTCCATTCGATTTTTATTATTGCCGGTTGCGTTAATTTACTGGCTGGTGGTATGGGTACGCAATAAACTCTACGATAAAAATATTTTAAAAAGCAGCAGCTTTAATCTGCCGCTGATTTGTGTGGGCAATTTATCAGTTGGTGGTACAGGTAAATCTCCGATGGTTGAATACTTACTCCGGTTATTAAGTAAAGAT
>JBLMVP010000393.1:0-3915 GCA_050256755.1 Sphingobacteriales bacterium
AATCATCTTTAATTCAGCAACGGGCCAATGTGGAATAAACCGTGACGGAACAACAACCGAAGATCCGGCAAAAGATGTATTACGTGTGTCAGTAAAATCCGGAAAGTCAGCAAGCTTTAATGAACGATTAATTTATAAGGTAGATAATAACGGATTTGCACTTCTGTGGGAAAACCTCGAAGTACCGGTTTTAATAAAATAATTTTGTGCAGGGCTTTGTTTTGCAGGAGAGTCTCCCCTCCCAGCCTGTTTGTTGTGTAGCGGATTCGCCATATTTATAACCATTGTGGTGAGTCCGCTACTTAATGGGCTAAGCGGCGAAACTTACCCTGGAAGTAAGATAAATTCATTCTATTAAATTCTTGGGTAATGCAGGTTAAAACTTATTATTCTTAATAATTTTACTGTTATAGAAACTGTAGAGCTATTTCCCGGGGGCATTCTTCTTTTTTATTGGTATCCATATTTCTTCTTCTGAAGTTGGGTCATCATTTTTATATTTTTCTCCCATCAATGCAAAATGGGGTCTATCGTCTAACTCAAAGTCAGAAACAGGAAGCCAGGTTCTAAAAATATATTCATATGTTCTTTGTCCTTCACTTGCTGGTCCTTTGTGAATGAAAACTGCATAAAGTCCGGCAGGCAATATCAATTTCTCCAATTCATCAGGAACGCTGTCAAGGTTAGTAACTTCAACTGCTGCCCACTTTTCAAATTCTAATGCCGGGTTAAAATTTTGAAAGAACAGGGTATTATTATAAACTTCAATTGAATACAGGTCTTCTCCGGCATTGTTTATTAATTCTTTTCGTTTTGACATAAATCCCTGCCAAAGCTCTCTTGTCTTGTTGTTGGCAAAAGACATTAGTGTTCGCTTGCCTGCTAATTTTTTCTCTGCTGATATTGCTATTCTTGGTTGCATAATTTTATTCTTTTATGATCTGTCTATCCAGCTTTTTATTTTATATGTAAACCAGTTCCACTTATGTTTTGTCTATTGAATATAATTTTGTTTCGCCTGCACGTAACGTTAGTGCCTTGCGTTAAGAACTAAAGTTAAACACTGAGTGTAAAGCCACACATGCAAAAAATACATACCATGCGAAACTTTACTGAATAAATATCGAAGCGTCATCCCAAATAATGCGACAGGTATTTGAAATGGTACCGCTGTGATTTATCTTTTCAATAGTTTCGAAATTTGTTCCGCCAAGTTTTTCATAAGCGATTCTTGCATTCCAATTGGATTCATATACCCATAGGTACATTTTTTTATTGTTCGCATGGTTACATATATATTCTGCAGATTCTTTAATCAACATTTTACCAATGCCGGATTTCAGCCGGCTTGCTGAAACATGCAGGTTGTCTATTAATGAACCAAATACAGGGTCATCATTCAGATAGACACAACAAAAACCTGCAATAGTGTCATCTAAAGTTGCGACACTTATGAATTGATTTTCGGCTGGCGAGCTGAATCTTTGATGCCATGTATTGAGGCGATCATTATCAACTTCATTATCCAGGAAATAATCACTTAGAATACCCCGATAATTTATTTTCCAGTTGTCAGCATGCAACTTTGCAATTGCGGTATAATCCGAAAATTGTGCTTGTCTTAATTTAATCATAAAGTGTTTCCAATAAAGTTTTGCCTAATGTAAGCGCTTTACGTTCGGTGGAAAATTTTATAAACCTCTCCCCCAGCGACGAAAGCCACCCGATACCTATCGGGAAAAAATAATTTGATAAAGTTAAGAACTAAAAAAAACGAAGACTCAAGAAATTATCCCACAACTCATTTGTATACCAGGAAAAGTACTGAAAATGCGGTTGTGCTTCAACGGTTGGTTAGGTGACCGCGGCCTGCTTAATTACATTCTCTGAAAACCGCTTTACCAGGAAGCAATTCTGATGTCCGGGCGGAAAGTCATTTAATTGCCAGGCAAGTTCATACCCGCATTTTTGATAAAACTCAGGGGCCTGGAAGTTATAGCTAATAATCAAAATCACTTGGCATCCCCGGGCACGTGCTTCCTGTTCCGCAGATTCCAATAATTCCCTCCCGTAACCTTGTCCCCGCAAAGAAGGATGTACCCAAAACGTTCGAATTTCGCAGGCATTGGCCCAGGTCCAGCCGGATATCCCCGCCACAATCTCCTGCTGATCATTACGAACAAAAAAAGCAAACAGATGACCATCATCCTTTCCTGTTTCAGCGCTATTAAATTCATATATCCTGTCTTCCAGAAATTCCTGTTCTTCAGCTGTAGGAACACTCTTGGTCAAAATGTGGTTGGTATTCATTATCAATCTCAATGGTTAACAATATATTGAAGCCGGCCAGCAATAAAAACAGTTGTTATTTATCTTTCAATTATTTTTTTCATTAACTCCAGTGTCGCACCCCAATTTTTGTCTGAATGCTCAAACATAGCATCCGTTGCAAAATTGCTTTGCGTTAATGTCAGCATTGTTTGGCTGTCATCCGGTGTCAATGCAAATGTAATAACAGAATAATTTTCGGGAATGTCTGGCAAACCTGAAAACCCACTCCAGTAGTTGTATTGAAAAACTTTTTCAATGTCAAATTTTAAGATTGTCCCTTTGTCCGCATAATCAGTCCCCTGCCAATTGCCGGTAAAGAGAATTGGAGTGCCAACTTTCCAGTCAGAAATAGCTTTTGTCCCGTATAGCCATTCTTTAATCAGGTCGGGATTTGTTAAAGCGTTCCAAACTGCTGAAGTTGGTGCGTTGATGCGGATAGTCTTGTTGATGATTTTATCTGTTGCCATTTTTGTCCGTCAGTTTATAGTTGCAGAATTGTTTTTTACAATGGCCACTAATAGTAATGCATTTGTGTTTGTGGTGGAATTTGAAATTCGTCTGTCAGCAACAAATGCTGAATAAAGGTATAAAAGTTCATTGTCTATTCAATTACCCCGTATTGTTCACCTGAATGAATTAAAGCTGCGATTAGCGGATTGCCGATTGAACTTCCACCAGGTCTCACTTGAGCAAAGCATGTATGTTAGCGGCTGGCATTTTCTTTATAGGTATTGAAAACGTATCTTCTATTTGTCATACACCAAATTGTCTTAAATGATGGTCAAGATGTTTCCATTGAAAAATTGCCCACTCTTCAGGCGTGAATTTGCCAAAAAATGGATGAGGATGTGTTGTGCATCGTGACGCACCTCCCTCAGAAAATGTTTTGATAGATATTTTTGCTTTTGCTTTTTGCTCATTAAAATCAAGATGTGCAGGAAAGATATAGCTTTTGGCAGTTGGTGAATTTTTTCCAAATGGTTTTTCGCTAAGAACAATTTTTCTAATAAAAGGAGCTATTAGCCTGCCTGCAAAAACCCGGGGTAAATTGTTCAGTCCCATAGCTGTTTCTATTGATGCATTGCAATGAGCTAACATTTGGGCTACATTCATTTTCCCCCATTGTCTTTGGGTAGCTGGTGTAAGCTTTTCAATTCTGCCGATTATTTCAGATACATCTTGATGATTGAATAAATTGTTCATGTCTTACTGCACTAGTTATTTAATCTTTTTCTTTATTAATGGTCTGTCATTGCTTGCCGCTAACGGTTACGGCTTTGGGATGTGGCGGAATTTGAAAACCGTCGGCACGTCTAACTGAAGCGAAATTTATAATTAAAGTTACAAACTAATGCTGAAAATTGAATGCCGGACCCGAACCTCTGATGTAGTAGCACATAGCTGATGTTTCAATGCCAAACTCTGCTTGCAGCTATATTCTTGTTGTCGGAATTACTGCCTTCAGTAAACTTTTCGTGTATTGGTTTATTGGATACATCATTCATGAGAACTGTCAAATTCAGTAGTAATTAAGATCATTGAAAGGGTAAACTGCTGTCAATAGTTTTGTTTTCAAATGTCATC
>JBLMVP010000394.1:0-3735 GCA_050256755.1 Sphingobacteriales bacterium
AAAAAGATTTCAGGGCCGCTCTTTTGCAGATTAACTGGGAACAGTACAAAAATAAAAATGTAGCTGTTACCTGTACTGCAGATGCGGTAATTCCGGTTTGGGCTTATATGTTAGTAACATCATACCTGCAAGCTGTAGCCAACGAAGTTGTATTTGGAACTGAAGAGTTCATGCACAAGGTCCTTTTCCTGAAAAACCTCTCCAAAATAAACCCCAATGAGTTTGCAGACAAACGAATTGTAGTGAAAGGATGTGGCGATTTGCCGATTACAGAGATGGCGTATGTGGAGATTACCCGGATATTGCGACCCGTTGCTAAGAGCATTATGTATGGTGAACCATGCAGCACGGTGCCGATATTCAAAAAGAAGTAACCGCCACAAAACGATCTGGCGGTACCA
Source organism: Sphingobacteriales bacterium (assembly GCA_050256755.1). Lineage (GTDB taxonomy): Bacteria > Bacteroidota > Bacteroidia > Chitinophagales > Chitinophagaceae > AWTP1-9. Next base: position 402 of record JBLMVP010000394.1, read on the forward strand.
CAAAAGACAATGGATTATCGCCACCCATACAACCAAAACAGCTTATCCGCCACCCAAAAACGCTTCATCAAAAAATGGGAGAAGGTGCGCCAGTGGAATAAATGGAAATATTTTTTCCTTGAAGGTGCTTTTAAAGAAGGATTATTATTATTTGTAATTTTAAAAGCCCTCGAACTTATTTTCGATTTTAAAAACACCATTACTTATTATGCCAGCGCAGCGGGAGTATTAAGACTGATGGCCAATCTTATTTTCTGGATGGCTATAGGAATATTTTTTGCCTGGTGGAAAAGAGAAACCTATGAAGAAGAATACAAGGTGCTGAAACGGATGGAAAAATTGTAAAAGCAATTATTCTTGCACTTCCACAATCATTTCTATTTCTACAGCAATGTTGGATGGTAATGCATACATACCCACTGCAGAACGGGCATGTTTTCCTTTATCACCAAAAACAGCAACCATTAAGTCAGAAAAGCCATTGATAACTTTTGGTTGATCTGTAAAAGATTCGGTGCAATTAACCATTCCCAGGGCCTTTACAATACGCTTTACTTTTTTTAAATCACCAACCGCCTCTTTTAATGTAGCTAGTAAACAGATGCCCGTGACCTTTGCTGCTTCATAACCCTGTTCCAATGTAAGATCTTTGCCAACTTTACCGGAGATATTGCTGCCATCTGCTTTAGTGGGGCCATGACCGGAAAGAAAAATTAAATTACCTGTGCGAACATACTTTACATAGTTGGCAACAGGGTTGGATGGTTGTGGTAATTCAATACCCATTTCTTTTAATTTTTCTTCCGGCGTTGATTGCGCTACTGACATAATTGAAATAGTTATAAAAGTGATGATAAAAAAGTATTTCATAAAAATAATTAGGTTGAATTAAATTTTCATGAGTTTTTCAACAGCAGCTTCCAGTGTTTCATTTTTCTTTCCAAAACAAAAACGTACCACTTTGTTATCTGTTCCGTTTTTATAGAAAGAAGAAATCGGAATAGTAGCTACGCCAAACTCCTTTGTTATGCGAACGGCAAACTCCATTTCATTTTCATTGCTGATGTTGGCATAAGAGGCCCCCACAAAATAACTGCCTGAACAATTCAGCATATTGAATTTAGTATTTTGCATCAGCTGTAAAAAATAATCTCTTTTAGTTTGATAAAAAGAGGGAAGCGATAAATAGGCCTCTTTGTTTATTACATGTTCAGCAAGGGCTACCTGTGCCGGGGTAAAACAAGTAAAGGCATTAAACTGGTGAATCTTTCGGTATTCTTTCATTAATGCAGCGGGAGCAATACAGTAACCAAGCTTCCATCCAGTACAATGATAAGTTTTGCCAAAAGAGAAACAAACAAAACTTCTCTCAAACAAGGAAGGATATTTTAAAATGCTTTCGTGTACAAGGTTATCAAAAATGATATGTTCATACACTTCATCACTGATTATAAATATGTTCGTTCCCGCAACTATTTGTTCTAATTGTTTCAAATCTTCTTTACTTAATACTGCGCCTGTAGGGTTATGCGGAGAATTAATTATGATCAGTTTTGTTTTTGGGTTAACATGCTGTTTTACCAATTCCCAGTCAATAGAATAATCAGGGTACTTTAATGAAATTAAAACAGGAACAGCCCCATTGGCTTCAATACCCGGAACATAACTGTCATAAGCCGGTTCAAAAACAATCGCTTCATCACCCTGCTGAAGTAAAGTAGTTAATACGGTGTAAATAGCATAAGTGCCACCGGGTGTAATGGTGATTTCGGTATCGGGGTTGATATTGTTATTGTATAAAAAAGAAACTTTTTCGGCTAATGCTTCTCTTAATGAAGGCAACCCAGGCATTGGTGCATATTGGTTGAAACCTTTTTTCATGGCTTCATTTACCAACGCCACCAGTTCTTCGCTCATAGGAAAATCAGGAAAACCCTGACCAAGGTTTACCGCTTTATGTTCGTTAGCCAATGCACTCATCACGGTAAAAATGGTAGTACCTACATTTGGTAATTTGGAATCAATAATCATTTTGCGAAATATTTTTTTTAGTTCAATTTTAGCAACGCCTCTTTCAGCTTCCCAAACATTTCCTCAATTTCTTCCTTGAGACAGGTACCCACACTTAAGCGATACCAGGGAGAATTTTTTCCGGCACCAAAAGCGAAGAATGGAACGACCGCTAATTTAGCTTCACTTAAAATATAAGCGGATACTTCTTCCTGTGTACTTAATAATTTTCCATCAGTTGTTGTCTTTCCAACCAAATCAATCTTAATGGTAAGATAAATGGCTCCCATTGGCGCCACCACATCAACATTATGTCCTTCGCATTTCAGTTGTTTAAAACCCTTGTAAATATTTTGTAAGCGGTAATCAATTTCACTTTTAAAATGAACAAGATATTTGTTGATAGCATCCGATTGTACTAAATATTTTGCTACAGCTTTTTGTTCAGCCATTGGCGCCCATGCTCCTACGTGTGAAAGAATTGCTTTCATCTTACTCATAATAATTTCCGATCCCAATGCCCATCCAACTCTCACTCCTGTAGCTGCAAATACCTTGCTGATGCCATCTATAAAAACGGTTACGTCTCTTAACTCCGGTCTTAATGTTATGGGATTATAATGTTCTGTTTTCGCAAATGTCAGGGTCCAGTACATCTGGTCGTACATCAGGAATAATTTCTTCTCATCAGCGCCACGGGTTTTATTTTCTGCTATTACTGCATCACAAATTTTTTCTAATTCTTCTTTGCCAAATGCGGTTCCTGTCGGATTTAATGGAGAACACAGAGCCAGCAGGCTTGCACCTTTTATTAACGGAATTAATTCATCTGCTGTTGGCATGAAATTATTTTCTTCTTTTGTTTCTACCACCACATGCTGCCCTTCAGTAAAATGTACATAATGGTTATTATTCCAGGATGGTACAGCATACACCACTTTATCACCCCTATCAACAATGGCCCTGTATAAAGAATAAATCAGGGGTCTTCCGCCGGAAGCAATCAGTATTTCTGATGGCTTATAATCAAGCCCCTCCCGTTCTTTTATAAACGATCCAACTGACTGGCGAAGTTCCAGTATACCCTCAGCCGGCGGGTAGGTGGTATAATGATGTTTATAGGCATCAATAATACCGTCTTCCAGTTCCTGCGGAATAGGAAAGACAGAAGAATCAAAATCGCCAATGGTAAAGTTGAAAATGCGTTCGCCGTGGCGGATACGGTCTTTAATTTCATTACCTAGTTTTACGATTTCAGAGCCAATCAGTGTTTGGGACAGATGAGAAAGTTTCATGGGGCAAAAATAGTAAAGGACTCTGGTAA
>JBLMVP010000395.1:0-3565 GCA_050256755.1 Sphingobacteriales bacterium
TTGATTTGGGTATTGATGTAGGAGGCGTATGGGGTAATCAAATTTACCGCGTTTGGGGTACAACAGAAAATCCTTATTCACAATACAATTATCCTGTAGGAAGGATCAATTCATGGAGTGGTCCCGGAACTTCTAATTGGGAGCCGAAATTGAGTAATGATAACGGGATCATTAAATTACCTTCAACATATGGCATTGATAACGGTAGTTATTTCCGTATTAGAAATTTGCAATTGGGATATAATTTGCCGGTAGCTTCTTTAAATAAAATCCATATCAAAAGTTTAAGGCTTTTTGTTAATGTACAAAATCTTAAAACGTTTAAAAACAATTTAGGCTTTTCACCTGAATTTGGAGGTTCTGCTACACAGTTTGGAGTTGATTATGGCGATGCTTCTTCTGCTTTGCCCAGAATTATTGGTGGTGGAATTAATGTAACTTTTTAATAATTGCTAAAGCATTAAATTATATGAAACAGCTTAAAATAATTTTATTATCCTTAACAGCATTTTTTGCTATTGTTTTGATGTCAGGTTGTAAAAAATTTCTTGACAGGCAGCCATTAACAGCTTCTTTGGATGACCTCCACCAAGGGGGTGTTCAGGGTCAGATATTTGGCCTTTACGGTGCCATAAGAAATCCTGATGTTTCCGGCCAGGCATTTAATGGTATTGCCTGGTTGTGTATGAATGCCATGCGTTCAGATGACCAGGAAGAAATTGCAGAAAGCAATAATGTGCATGGTATGATTGACAAATTTGGATACTTAAAAGATGACTGGGAAGACGGCGTTTACTGGGATCAGCACTATGCCTTAATTGGACTTGCAAATACTGCCCTCCAAACAATAGATTCGCTGGCGCTTACAGATTTACCAAGTTTACAGAATAAAGCAGAGGCGAAATGGTTTCGGGCACTTGCTTATTTTGATTTGGTAAGAGTATATGGACAAGTTCCAAAAATTAATTTCAGAGTTTATAATGCGGCTCAGGCTAATGTTCCAAAAGTTGCCAATATTAGTGAGATATATGCCCTTATTGACGAGGATTTATCATATGCCGAACAATATCTTCCAATTAATTGGAATGCTTCTACCGGAACTTCTCAATACCCCGGACGGCTTACCAAAGGTGCCGCATGGACTTTACATGCAAAAACACTTTTGTACAGAAACCTTTATACACAGGCCCTGGGACTTTGCAAAAATGTAATGGATTCACATGAATATGATCTAACCACTAATTATTGGAGTATTTGGAAAACCAGTGGCGAAAATAATATTGAATCAATTTTTGAAATACAAAATTATGTAAGCCCGGGCCAGGCTGACCTTCATGGCGGGTATGGTGATTATGGTAGCTTCTGGGGTACCTCACAAGGCATACGTGGTTCAGGCGCATGGGATTTAGGATGGGGTTGGAACACACCTACAGATAGTCTTGTTAATGCTTATGATGTCGGTGACCTGCGAAAAAATGCTACTATTTTATTTTCAGGTCAACCTGATGACGCTCCAAACGGTGGCTATGGACTAAACATACCTCCCGCTGCAAGTTTAAATGCAAATAATGTTAACTATTGGAACAAGAAATGTTACATTGACCCAGTCGAAAAATTAAATGCAGGATCATCCAGGTTAGCTGGCTTCGTTAATATGAGGCTCTTGCGTTATGCAGATGTTTTGCTTATGGCAGCCGAGGCTTCAAATGAATCTCCGGGCGCCGCCGCTGATTCCGTAAATATAAAAGGTTGGGTAAATGCAATTAGAAACAGAGCCGGATTACCCAGTATCAGTTATATATCACAGTCTGCTATGAGAACCGCAATAAAGCAGGAAAGAAGAGTAGAGTTTGGAATGGAAGGCGAACGGTTTTTTGATTTACAAAGATGGGGTGATGCTGCTACGGTTCTGGCTCCATTGGGATATACTGAACCTAAACATAAGTATTTCCCTTTGCCGCAGGCAACTGTTGATAAATCAAATGGGGTATTAATACAAAACCCTAATTGGTAATAATCAGTTCTTTTTAGATACTTTAAAAAATATTTTTATAAAAATTTAAAAACAACCTAAATGTTAAGTAAATATTTTTCCAGGTTTGGGTTATTCGTAGCTATAATGCTAAGTATGTTTGCGTGTAAAAAAGTTGATAAACCTGCGTTGGGGAGTTATCCACCAGATATAACTTTACCAGGTGGACCGCTGCGTTTTTATACTTCTTTCGATGGTAATAAAGGGCCATTCCCAAGATATGATGTAGGTGATAGTATTTCCGGGTATCCTGCTATAGTTGATGATTTTACAACTATTACCGGTGTTACAGGCAATGCAGTACAAGGTGCCGCAGGTGCGCAGCTTTATTATTTGGATGCCAACGATTTTGTCACTACCGCTCAAAGTTTTACGGTTGCTTTTTGGGAAAAAAGAAATGGGATGCCAAACGGTGAGGCAGAATTTATTTTTAGTATATCTTCCTCCAACGGCTATTGGGCAGGCACGTCAATGATGCTCTTCTTTGACCATGCCGGTGCTGGTGCAACCAATGATCTGGCTGTATTAAAATTCTTGCTTGTTGATAAAACTGTAAGCGATGCATGGCTGACATGGGAAGGCGGTAATAAAATATCTGGGATTCAGGATAACAAATGGCATCACCTAGTCTTTGCTTATGACGCTACTACGTCTAAGTTGACGCTTTATGTTGATGGAGTGGCCAATGCAAATGTTCCGCAATGGGGTTCACATGGAGGTGTTAATTTAGATGCATCAAAAGTAACCTCACTTAAGATAGGTACAAGACCAAAAGAAGATTTAGGCTGGGGCAGATCATGGACCGGCGGACTGGATCAATTCAGGCTTTACAATAAAGCATTGACAGCTTCAGAAGTATTAGCGCTGTTCAACAGTAAATTATAAAATACGTTTTAAGGGTCATAAAAAAAGGGTTGCCCGTTTTCGTGCAGCCCTTTTTTTTCACCTTCATTCCCGTGATAAATCAGCAACTGATAAAGTAATTACAATGTGGAATAACATATTGAAATATCATAATTATAAAGTTATTATTGCCCTATTTTGTGCGTTTGTGCTTTTCTTTACCAGGTGCATGAACAAGGAGAATGAAAAAAAAAGCTTTGTATCAAAAATTCGTTACGAAGATTTTGCAGGGTCATCCTCCTGCCAGGGTTGCCATAAAAGTATATATGACTCCCATGTACACACTGCCCATTTTCATACTTCTGAAATTGCATCTGAAAAAAATATTAAAGGAAGTTTTGAAGAAGGCAAAAATATATTCCCCTACAATAATGGTAATTATATTGTAATGAAAAAAACAGATAGTGGTTTTTACCAGGTTGAATATTCTGGAGGAATTGAAAAACAAAAGTACCCGTTCAATATTACAACTGGTTCCGGCGCTAAAGGACAAACCTATCTTCATTGGAAAAACAATAAGCTTTTTCAATTACCCATTACCTATTTTACTTCAGCCAATCAATGGAGCAACAGCCCTGGATTTCCTGACAGAGCTGTTTTTAAAAGAATCATTACTTCCCGTTGCCTGGA